>NZ_JBEYHA010000019.1:0-121629 GCF_040635075.1 Nocardiopsis sp. NPDC007018 | reverse complement strand
GCTGGGCACGGTCATCTGGGCCGAGTTCACCCTTCCGGCCTTGGCCAATGGGGGCGTTCGGTGACCGGTAGCACTCAGCTCAGCGATGGGGTGCGCTCGGTCTTGACCGCGCCCCGAGGCCGCCGGTTCCCGCGCTCCGGAGAACGCCCGCGGCGCACGTCCGTCCCTCGGATCGTTCCCTCCCAGAACGCGTCTTCTCAGGAACCCTCCTTGTGGAGCGTTCCGGCCCAGGCGGAAGCGTCTCGGCTGGGATCGCCGCAGTCGGAGATGCCCTGGGAGGAGACTCATCAGGCCAGGCGGGAACGGCTGCTCCGCCAGATGGACGGCAACCCCAGGGTCGCGTACATGCTCCAACACGGACCCGTCCCGCACTGGGTCAAGGTGGCACGCCAACACCGCGAACAGAAGGCCCGGGAAGCGGCCGCCGCCCAGACGAAGCCGAAGCCCACCCTCCCCCGGGGCCGTCACCGGGCACCCCGCTCCTGGTGGAGGTGGCCCGCCACCGCCCTGGGAGCGTCACTGCTCCACGGGCTACACGTCCTGGACACCGTGGCCCCGGCAGCCCTGAACCACCACATCGGCATCCTCAACTAACCCCACAGGGGAACGGGGCCCGGCATGAGATCCCCTCGTGTCCGGGCCCCGGGGGCCGTCAGTCCTCGCGCCCGTGCTCCACCGCTTCGTACAGGGCGCGGATGTTGCCGCTGCCGAAGGTGGTGGCGCCCAGGCGCTCGATCACCTCGAAGAACACCGTGTTCCTCGGGTGGGTGGAGCGGGCGAAGATCTGGAAGAGCTGGCCGTCGTGGTCCTCGTCGACCAGAACACCCAGCTCACGCAGCTCCTCCACGGAGTGCCTGCGCAGCTCCAGGCGCTCACCCAACAGCCGGTAGTAGGCGTCGGGAGTGGGCAGGAACGCCACCCCGCGCCCCCGCAGCAGCCCGACCGTGCCGACCGCGTCGGCGGTGCTCAGCGCGATGTGCTGGACACCGGGTCCGCCGTGGTCGCGCACGAAGTCGTCGATGTGGCCAGGATCGAGGTCCTGGTCGGGTTCGATGAGGGTGAGCGTGGCGTCTCCCCCGGCGGAGCGCACGATACGCGAGACCATCGCCTGGGTGCCGACGACGACGCGCTCCTCGAAGATCAGCTCGAATCCCAGGACGTCCCGGTAGTACGCGACCGTGGGATCGAGCCGCCCCGGTTCCAGACAGACCGCCAGGTGGTCGACGGCGAGCAGCCCGAGGTCGGCGCCGTCCCCGAACCCGTCCACCGGGGACAACCCCGGAAGGCGGCGTACGTCGGTGCCCGCGGGGCGCTGGACGAACGTGTGGGTGACGTCCCCGAACCCGGTGACGGTGGCGGTGACCACGCCGTCCCGCTCGACGGGCGCGGCGACCGACCCCGCACCCCTGGACACCGCGAGGTCGTGGGCGGCCCGGGCGTCGGCCGCCGTGAGGGCGATGTCCGCGACTCCGTCCCCGTGCGCGCGGACGTAACCGGCGGCCGGGTGGTCGTCGGTCAGGGCCTGGACGAACACCATCCGGATGCCGCCGGCGCCCACCATGATGGCCGACTCCGCACCGTTCCGGACGCCTTCGGCGAGGGTCCCCATCCCGTACCCGTCGCGCATGCGCAGGGCCGCCTTCTCGGCGTCCGCCGTGTGGAATCTGAGGTGGTCGACCGTCAAACCGTGCAGGGCCGTCATGGGCTCTCCCCCTGGAGGTCGGTGGTCCGCGCGCGGACGCGCCACGGAGTCCCGAGGCTATGCAGGGCCGCATGCCCCGCCAAGGAGCGGTCGGCGCACGCCGAACCACCCCGGGCGACGGCTCCCAGGTCATCCGCGCGAGGCTGTGACCAGCGGGGCGGCAGGGGTTACGCATTTTCTTCCTGAGCCGGGCGTCCCGGTGGCCCGGTCGCCGCCCCGGCCCCGAGACGGACCGCGCCGGGTCAGACGGTGGCGCGCAGCAGGGGCACGCGTTGGGCGGCGGCCACCAACAGGAGGCTCACCACCGCGGTCGCCGCCGCGTACCCGGCCGCTGCGGTCAGGCCCGCCAGCCCGTCGGGGGTTCCACCGAGGTCCCGCAGCGTGTACAGCACCATGACGTGCACGAGGTAGACCCCGAAGCTCAGCCCGGACAGCACGGCGATCGTCCGGTTCACCCGGCTCCGCGCGCCCAGTCCGGCCAGACGGGTGCCCCAGGCCCGCAGCAGCAGGAAGGCGCCCACCGAGGCGACGATCATGGTCGGGGACAGGAAGTCGTAGACGTACTCCGCTCCGGTGCCCCACTCGCCCGCCGCCGTGGCGATCCCCCCGGCTCCCAGGACGGTGCCGGTCGTGCCCAGGACGAAGGCCACCGACCCGTGGAACGCGTCGCGGGGGCGAGGGCCCCGGTCCACGAGCAGCCAGCCGAGCAGGTAGTAGCCCAGGAACGGCAGGAACCGGGTCGCGGCGGTAACCCCGCCGACCCCGTCGACCAGGGCGGAGACCTGGTCGAGCATCCCCAGCGACAGCGCCGCTCCCGCGAACCACCACAGGCCCGTGCGCGAGGTGTGCGCCACCACCGTGCGCAGGAACGGCGTGAACACGTACAGCCCGGCGATGACGTACAGGAAGTACAGGTGGATCGAGGGCGACCCGGAGGCCGCCTGGGCCAGCGAGTCGGGGAAGCCGATGCCGTCGCGCCAGAACTGCCACAGCAGGTAGGCGAGGGTCCACACGAGCAGGGGGACCCCGATCCGGGCCCACCTCTTGCGGTAGAAACCCCGGACGTCCTCCTCCTTGGGGCGCAGCAGGAGGGCACCGCTGATCATGATGAACACGGGCACGCACCAGCGCAGCGCGGCGTCCACCACGTGCGCTGTCCACCAGGTGGGGCCGCCCAGGTCGGTGTAGGTCGTGCTGACGAACGGCGAATAGGCGTGCACCAGGACGACGGCCGCCATCGCGGCCACACGGGCGAACCCCATCCAGGCGGTCGGGGAGACCGTCGGGACGGCGGGTCCCTCGGCGGGCGGGGCTACGGCGCTGTGGGGGGCTTCATCGACTCGCACACACCACCGATATCTGTTCGTTACCTATAACGCAAGTCCGGAACCGGTGACCATCGGTGAGCGAGCGAGCCTTCCCCGTGGTCAGGGCCGCACCGCGCCGCACGGAGAAAATCAATCGAAACCGGGCACCGGAGTGCCCCGAGTGCCTGCGGCCAGGGGTAGCCGCCCCGGCAGTGGCGTCTGCGGACGGGCCCGCACCCTCAGCCGATCCGTTCTCTCTACTTCATCGCGCTCGCGGTGCTTCCGAACTCCGGAACGGAGGAGATCGGGGCTTCGGGGGGAAGTCCAGTGGAACCTTCCAGGCCTGGGAGGAGCACGGGCAACACCTCACCGGGGACGCGTGCCCCTACTTCCTCCACAGGGCCCCGGAGATGCCTGACGCCTCCGATTCCCACGGAGGCGCGGTCACCGCCCAAGAGGCGAGGGCCGCGACTCGCGAAGGAGAAGGCGGTCGACAGGCTCTCGTTCGTCCTCGTGGGCATCGTCGCCTTCCAGTCACTTCGTCTCGTTCGGGTGGCTCGTGTGAACCTGCTCAACGAAGACCGTGCGCTCGTGGACGTAATACCAGATTCGGGCGGTGCCCTTCGCCGTCGGCTTGTGCTGCCAGCGCTCGTGGGTGGCTCCTCCGCGCCGAATCGTGCCGAGCTCGCCGCGGAGGCGGTAGTTCGTCGGTGTAGTGGATAGGGGCGTCCTCGTGAGGAAGTCCCAGGTCTCCGTCATGGAGTTGCGGATCGTCGCGACGAGGTCCCGCCATCCCTTGCGCGCGTCTGCGGTCGCGAAGCGAATCTCGCATTCGGTCCTCTTCGGAGGGCGGGGGACCAGCTCCCCCTTCTTGGCAGCCGCCACAGCTAGGGACGCTCCACGGTCTCGTCGTCGTCAAGCCATTCGAGGTCGGCGTTACCAAGCCCAGCCGCGATAGCGGCGGCTGTCTCTTTCCAGGACGTCAGTTCCGCAAGCGCGAGGTGCGGTTGGTTGGTGGAGAACGAGGCGCGTGCGGAGTCCACGAGGTCCTGCGCGCAGGTCACCCGATCCGTCGGCGACAGCGCGAGCATCCAAGGGAAGGCCTTGGTCATACGCTCGGCCAGTGAGCCGTTCTCGTCGAGGGCGACGGTGATGAGCTGCGCGGCAAAATTCAGCAAGCGGGAGCGACCTTCGGCCTCGCGCTGCGACATGAGCACCAGCGCCTCGCCGTCACGCCGGGTCACCGTCACAGGGTGGTCCTCAGCCTCGGCAAAGACCTCGGCTGAGTGCTTGCTCAGGTCCGAGGAACGCCGGGTCGCGGCCGGGAGGTCCGTTGCGATGGTCATGAAACCATCGTATTCGGAACCTGTTCGGAAGTCCAGCGGCCGAGGACCATCTACAGAGGCAGAGTAGGTGGACAGGTTCAACGCCCGGCAACGCCGACGCTCAGCGACCGGCTGACTGACATTCACAGAGTCGAGAACAAGAAACCGAGCACGGTGGCCGGAGATTCCAGAAAGACGGCTCCACCAATCTCGGCACATGCCAGAGCCTCCATCACACCCGACGAGACAGCCCGGGAGAAACAGGCCCACCCAGCACCGAACCAAGGAAAGCAGCCTGGCCGGGAGGCACAACCCACCCAACCGCGTCCAAGAAACCCCACGCCCAACAAGCAGCTGCGGTCACCTGTGACAGCTTCGGCGGCCCCTACTGCGCTGCCCGGTTCCGGGGGCTGAGTGCCTGTGCCAGATGGCCCAGTCATCATTCCAGCGTTCGCGGGCGTACGCGCACGTACTCCGCCGTACTACTCGGCCGCGCGCCCAGAGTCCGCGTCGTCCGAGGTCACGACACCGATCGGACAGCTGGCACCGGTTCCGCCGATGCCGCAGTAGCCGTTGGGGTTCTTCGCGTCGGAGAGGTACTGCTGGTGGTAGTCCTCGGCGAAGTAGAAGGCCCGCAGCGGGGCGATCTCGGTGGTGATCGGGCCGAACCCGGACCGGGTCAGGACCGGCTGGAAGGCGTCGCGGGTGGCCTCGGCCGCCGCGCGCTGGGCGTCGGAGTGGTAGTAGAGCGCCGACCGGTACTGGCTGCCCACGTCGTTGCCCTGGCGCAGGCCCTGGGTGGGGTCGTGGCCCTCCCAGAACACCTTGAGGAGCTCCGTGTAGGTGATGCGCGACGGGTCGAAGACCACGCGGACCACCTCGGTGTGGCCGGTCAGGCCGGAGCACACCTCCTCGTAGGTGGGGTTGGGCGTGTAGCCGCCCGCGTACCCCACGGCGGTGGTGATGATCCCGCGCTCGGCGCCCAGCCGCCAGAAGGTGCGCTCCGCGCCCCAGAAGCAGCCCATCGCCACGTCGGCGACCTCGCTGCCCTCCGGGTAGGGCGGGGTCAGCCGGGTACCCAGCACGGTGTGCCCGAAGGGCACCGGCATCGGGGTGTCCCGGCCGGGAAGGGCCTGGGCGGGGTCGACCATGGTCGTCTTTCTGCCGAACATGCCTCCAGGCTATCCGGCCTGTCCAGAGCGCCCCCGGGTGCGCGAGCGACGGTTGTCCACAGGCTGGGACGGACAGGAGACAGGCGGGAGAATTCGTCCTACGATTACGGATGTGTCGGACACCAACCGCGGTGTCGCCCTCGGGGCGACCGCCTTCCTCATGTGGGGCTTCGGCGCCCTCTACTGGCCCTTTCTCCACCCCTCCGAACCCAACGAGGTACTGGCCCACCGCATGGTGTGGGCGCTCCTCGCGATGTGCGTGTTCCTGCTGCTGGCCCGCCGGGGGTGGTCCTGGCTGCCCCGGGTGCTGCGCGATCCCCGGACGCTCCTGCCGGTCGGCGCGGCCGCGGTGCTCATCTCGTTGAACTGGTGGGGGTTCATCTACTCGGTCTCCACCGAGCAGACCCTCCAGGCCTCGCTGGCCTACTTCATCAACCCGCTGATGACGGTCTGCCTCGGCGTGGTGTTCTTCGCCGAGCGCCTGCGCGCCGCCCAGTGGGTCGCGGTGGGTCTGGGCGTGGTGGCGGTCGCCGTGATGACCGTCGCCTACGGGTCCGCCCCCTGGCTCTCGCTGCTGATGGCCACCTCGTTCGCGGCCTACGGCGCGGTGAAGAAGTACGTGAGCCTGGACGGCATGCAGAGCCTGACCGTCGAGACGCTCGTGATGTTCCTGCCCGCGCTCGGGTTCGTGGTGTATCTGGAGGCCTCGGGTTCGGGCACCTTCCTGTCGGTCTCGCCCGGACACGCCGCGCTGATGGTGGGCGGCGGGTTCGTGACCGCGCTGCCGCTGCTGCTCTTCGGGATGGCCGCCCGCAGGGTGCCGCTGAGCGTGATCGGCATGCTCCAGTTCATCGCGCCGACCATGATGTTCGTGATCGGGTGGTTGGTGCAGGGCGAGGAGATGCCGCCGAGCCGCTGGATCGGCTTCGTGTTCGTCTGGCTGGCGGTGTGCGTGTTCGCGTTCGACCAGGTCCGCAGTTCGCTCGCGCGGTCGGCCCGGGCCCGCGAGGCGGCGGCCCCGGCCGACCCCAGACCCTGACCGGAACCGGGCGTTCCCGGTTTCGGCCATGCGAAACTACCCTCGGTGACATTGTGCTAACGTCGAGTCGTGGGTGTCGGGCTCCGTCCCGCCCCGACCTGGCCACACGTCCCGGAGGGTCCCCTTGATTCCTCGCACCAGCCGTACCGGCACGCTTCGTGCCGCGCCGGCCGCGTGCGCGGCGGTGCCCTCCGCGATCGGCCTCCCGCTCCTGTTGTGCGCCTTCCTGGCCGTGCTGTGGCTGCTGTGCGCCGCACCGGCCCAGGCCGACACCTCCGCGCCGGGCTCCGGCCCCCTGGGCACACCCGTCTCCGAGGCCGCCTCCGCCACCGGCGAGGCGCTCGGGCTGGACCGGGCGCCCTCGCTCGACACGGTCGTGCCCGGGGAGGTCACCGAGCCGGTGACCGCCACCCTCGGCACCGTGCACCAGCGACTGGAGCGGCGCACCACCGAGGCCGCGGAGGCGGCCGTGGCCCTGCCCGAGCCCGCCGTGGCCGAGGTGCGCGGGTTCGTGGCGGAGATCGACCGCACCCGCGAGGAGACGGTGGACGGCGGACTGGTCCGCGCGCTGCCCGTCTCCGAGGACCGGGCGCCCCGCACCGCCGTCACCGACGCCGACGCCCCCGAGGAGACCGGTGAGGACCGGGGCTCCGAGGAGGACCGGGCCGCCGCCGACCCCGAGCGTCCCGCGCAGCCGGACGCCCTCCTGTTCGCCCCGGCCGCCGTCCAGCAGGCCACCCCGGGCGCGGGCGAGGGGCACGGCGGAGCCGAGCCGGACGACGCCGACCGTTTCCCGGAACACCAGCGCGTGCAGCCCGCGACCGGTTCGCCCGCGCCCACCTCCAACGGACCGGCCCCCGTGCCCTCCGTCGCCGGGTACCTCTCGGCCGCGCCGCTGCCCGCGCCCGCCGCCGACGCCGTGCTCCTGGCCGCGCACCGGCTGCACACCGTGCCCGCCGACCCGGCCGACGACCCCACGGTCTCGCCGGACTAGCGAACGGTCCCGCCCCGGGCGCGCCGAGTGCGCGCCCCCGGACCGTTCCCAGCACGTTCTCCCTGGGAGCTGACCTGAGTCCCGTGCCCTCGTTCACGTGATTCACGTCAGCCGGTGGTCCGCCCCGGCTCCGCACGACCGCCGTCCACGGCGTCGCGGTCGTCCCGTTCATCCAGAGCTTCACCAGGGAAGGAAAACCATGACGCAGACCAAGCGCTTCTCCGCCCGAGCCGTCCTCCTCGCCACGGGCACCGCGGGCTTCGTGGCCCTCGGCGCCGGTGTCGCCGGGGCCGAGACGCTGGCCACCCCGATGCACGAGATCGCGCCCACCGTCGAGCGCGCGCTCGTGGAGGGCGTGGCCCCCACGATGCACAAGCTGGCCCCCGAGGGCGTCACCCCGATCGCCGACCGCGCCCTGAGCGAGCTCCAGGAGACCGCGAACGCCGAGAAGCCCGCCCCGGACCTGGGCGCCGTGCTGCCCCACTCCCCCCTGTCGGAGGCCGTGACGCAGGCCCAGGACGCCACGGGTCTGGACGGGAACCCGCACGACACGGTCGGCCACACGGTGGGGCGCGGCCTGGAGAGCGCCGCCCAGGACGCCGGGGCCGCTGTGGAGGGCACCGCCCGCGAGGCGGGGACCTCCGCCGAGTCGACCGCCTCCGAGGTGCTGCCGCACACGGTCCAGGCCGCCGCCGACCTGCGCGACGAGATGCTGGTGCTGCCCGAGCTGGACACCACCCGGCTGCCCGACCTCCAGGACCGCCGTCTGCCCGAGCTGAGCGAGGCCCCCACCCTGGAGCAGGTCACCGGGCTCGGCGGCGTCACCGACCTCACCGGCGACAACTCGCTGGTGCTGGACGACCTCAACCCGGTCGGCGCGCTGTCCGAGCCCCGTCCCACGCCCGTGCACACCAGCGCCGCCGTCCCGGCGGAGGGCACCGACCTCACCGCTCCCAACATGTGGGACCTGGCGGCCGCCTTCGGCCTGGAGACCCCCAAGGCGCTCCAGGACGTGGTCGAGTCCACCGAGCTGACCGCCGACAACTACGTGAGCCTGGGCGAGGAGGAGGTCCTGGGCATGGTGGGCAACCGCGCCTGGGAGGGCCGTGACCTCACCACGGTTCCGCAGAGCTCCCCCGGCACCCTGGCGGCCCAGACCCCGGGCGTGGCGGCCCCCGAGTTCGAGACCCCGCGCGTCACGGACCTGACCGACGCCCTGCTGACCGGGGTGTCCGACCTCGGCTCCGCCGACCTGGGTTCGGCCGAGCCGGTCTCCCTCCAGGGCCCGCTGGCCGACGCGCAGATGCCGCGGGTCGCCGAGGGCATCGACACCACCACCGCCGAGGACCTGGTCAACGGCCTGAGCCGGGGCACCGACCTGCTCGGCGACCTGGACACGAGCGACCTCGTCTCGATCGACGGCGGTACCGCCGAGGCCGAGACCCCCGAGGGCATGGTGCAGCACCCCACCTTCACGGACCTGCCGGGTTCCGAGGCGCTCCCGCTCGTGCGCTGACCCCGTACCCTTCTCGCGGCGCCGTCCCACGCACCGGGGCGGCGCCGCCGTCGTGTCCGGCCCCCTCGAACCGTTGCCGTTTCGATCCCATAAGTCGGGTTCCTCCCCCTCTCCACGCACAAGAATCAGGTCATGGTTCTCAGCAAGCTCTTCGGCCGGGGCGACGACCGGCTCATCCGCCGACACGGCCTGACCCTCGGCGACGCCTGGCACGACCCCGAACTCACCGATGCGCTCCCCGGCGTCCTCGACGGCGACCTGGCCGCGGGTCTGGCGCTCCTGGACGTCGACGACCCCCAGCTGCGCTCCTCGCGCCTGGAGGTGCTCGCCAAGGAGGGCACCGGGCTGTTGGACGCCCTGGAGGCGGGGATGGACCAGCCCGACCCCGAACCCGACCTGCTCATGTGGGCCGGCGCCACACGCGTCAGGGCCGCCTGGAAGGCGCGTTCGGGCCGTTGGGCCAAGGACGTCGGCCGTGAGCGCTTCGCGACCTTCCACGAGACCCTGGCTCCCGCCTTCGAGCCGCTCATGTACGCGGCCCAGACGAGCCTCACCCCGACCGCCCTGGACCAGCTCCAGTGGTTCGGGCTGGGAATCGGCATGCCGAGGGAGGAGCTGGACCAGATGTGGGAGCGGATCGTCGAACTCGACCCGCACCACCACGCCTCCCTGGAGTCGCGGCTCCAGGTGCTGTGCCGTAAGTGGTCGGGGTCGGAGGAGCAGATGTTCGCCTTCGCCCGCGAGCGGGTACGCCGGGCCCCCTCGGGCGACCGTTCGCTGGTCCTGATCGTCCAGGCGCACTACGAGAAGGTCATGTACTGGATCAGGGAGCAGGAGGCCGAGACGATCGGCCAGACGCGCGACCTACTCACGATCCACTACACGGAGACCGCCGTGACCGAGGAGATCGTCGCGGCGGCCGACCGCTGGTTGGAGGGCGACCCCGACTACCCGCTGGTGGCCAGGGACGCCCACGCGTTCGGTTCCGCGCTGTCGGTGTGTTTCGAGGACGAGCGGGCCGCCGCCGCGCTCGAACGGGCCGGGAGCGCGGTCCCGGTGGGCCAGGGCAACCTGTGGGGGTACCTGGACCCCCACCCCGCCGTCGCGTACGCGCGCGCCAGGAAGCGGCTGGGCGTCCCGCTGCCCGTGGTCTGAGGGCCGTGCCGGGAGCGCCGGGCACGCCGCGTCCACCGCCCCGCCGCCCGGGCCCGCCCTCATGGCCCGGGCCCTCCCCCTCCGGACACACACGAGGGCCCCGACGGGAACGGATGCGCGTCGGGGCCCTCGTGGTGTCGGAGCGGCGGGTCAGCCGGAGCGTTCCACCACGTAGTCGCACAGGGCCAGGAAGGCGTCCCTGGCGGGGATGTCGGGCAGCGTTGCCAGCTCGGCGCGGGCCCTGTCGGCCCAGCCGCGCAGGGTGGCGTCGGCCTCGGCCATCGCCGGGTGCGGGCGCAGCAGGCCCAGGGCCTCCTCCGCCTCGGTGTCGTCCAGCGGACGGCCCAGCAGCGACCTCAGCCGTTCGTCGGCCGGGTCCTGCGAGCGCATCGCGTAGAACATCGGCAGCGTCAGCACGCCCTCGCGCAGATCCGTCCCGGGGACCTTGCCCGAATCGGCGCTCTCGCTGGCCACGTCCAGGATGTCGTCGGCCAGCTGGAACGCCATGCCCAGCGCGTCGCAGGCGCGGGTCAGGGTGCCCACCGTCTCCGGGTCGACCTTGCCGAACATGCCGCCGAACTCCGCCGAGGAGGCGATCAGCGACGCCGTCTTGTCGTCGATGACGTTGAGGTAGTGGTCGAGCGGGTCGATCCCGTCACGCGGGCCGGAGGTCTCCAGGATCTGGCCCTGGACCAGGCGCGCGAAGGTCTCGGCCTGGAGCCGGACCGCCTCGGTGCCGAGGTCGGCGAGCATCGTCGAGGCCTTGGCGAACACGTAGTCGCCGGTGAGGATGGCGATGGTGTTGCCCCAGCGCTGGTTGGCGCTGGGCTCGCCCCGGCGCAGCTCCGCCTCGTCCATGACGTCGTCGTGGTAGAGCGTCGCCACGTGGGTCAGCTCGACCACGGCCGCCGCCGGGATGAGGTCGGGGACCCGGGGGTCGCCGAAGTGGGACGACAGCAGCACCAGCATGGCGCGGAAGCGCTTGCCCCCGGCGGCCAGCAGGTGGGAGGCGGCCTCGGTCAGCATGGGGTCGCTGGACCGCACCGACTCCCTCAGCAGCTCCTCGACCTTCTCCAGGTCGTCCTGGATCTCCCGGGCGAGGGTCGGGTCGACTCTCGGCAGAGCGAGAAAACCGCTCGGGACAGCACCGCTCACCGTAAGGCTCCACCTGTTGAACGGGCGTGCTGGCGGCCCCCTCGGAAGGGGACCGCCACACGCTCAGCACACGAACATGATCCGACTTGCCACGGTATCCGACCCGGAATGAAGGTCCAAAGCCACACCCGGGTCGGTACTCACTCGTCGGCGGGGACCTCCGTCACCTGGTCGACCATCACCGCGGCGGGTTCCTGACCGGGCTCCCCGGACGGCAGAAGGGTGTCCAGGACGGGCCCCGGGAAGATCCCGAGCACCAGGGTCGCGGCCACGCCCACCGTGATCACGCCGCCGGTGAGCACCCCGGCACGGGCCACGGTGGGGCCCTCGCCCTCCGAATCCCGGAAGAACATCACAACGATGATCCGCACGTAGAAGAAGGCGGTGACGGCACTGCTCAGCACACCGATGACGACCAGCGGGGCCGCCCCGGCCGCCACGGCGGCCTCGAACACGGCGAACTTGCCGATGAACCCGCTGGTGAGCGGGATGCCCGCGAAGGCCAGCAGGAACAGTGTCAGGGCCAGGGCCAGGCCCGGGGCGCGCCGCCCCAGCCCCGCCCAGCGGTCGAGGTCGCCGAGCTCCTGCCCGCCGTCCCTGGTGCGCACCAGGGTGACGACGGCGAACGCGCCCAGAGTGGTGAACCCGTAGGCGGCCAGGTAGAACATGGCGCCCGCGAGGCCCTCGACGCTGCCCGCGACGACCGCGGTGAGGATGAACCCGGCGTGCACCACCGAGGAGTAGGCCAGAAGCCGCTTGACGTCGCGCTGGGTGACCGCCACGATCGCGGCGACGACCATCGTCAGGATGGCCACCGTCCACAGCATGGGCTCCCAGACCGCCGCCGAGGTTCCGAACGGCACGAAGAACACCCGCAGCAGGGCGCCGAAGGCGGCGACCAGCGTGCAGGAGGCCATCAGCGCGGTGATCGGGGTCGGGGCGCCCTGGTAGACGTCCGGCTTCCAGTTGTGGAACGGCACGGCGCCGACCTTGAACAGCAGGCCGATCGCGACCAGGCCCACACCCATGAGCAGCAGCGGCTCGCCGTTGCCGTCCTGGAAGATCTCGGCTCCGCCGGACTCCACGGCCTGGCGGATCACGCCGAAGTTCACCGAGCCCGCGTAGCCGTAGACCATGGCGATGCCGAACAGGAAGAACGCGGAGGAGAACGCGCCGAGCAGGAAGTACTTGACCGCGGCCTCCTGCGAGAACAGGCGGCGCCTGCGGGCCAGCCCGCACAGCAGGTACAGCGGGAGGCTCATGACCTCCAGCGCGATGAACATGACCAGGAAGTCGTTCGAGGCCGGGAACATCAGCATGCCCAGCACCGCGAACAGCACCAGCGGGTAGACCTCGGTGTGCTGGGAGCCCGCGAGGATGTGCGCGCGCTCCTCCTCGCTGCCCGGAACCGTCGCGGCCTGGGCCGAGAACGCGTCCCGGCCGTCCCGCCGCTCGGCGATCAGCATGAGGCTGACCAGGGCCAGCACGGTGATGGTGCCCTGGAAGAAAAGCACCGTCCGGTCGACCGCCAGCACTCCGCTGCCGATGGTGGTGCCGCCCCCGACCGCCTCCACCTGGAGGAGGATGAGGACGAACGCGACCAGCAGCGCGCCCGCCGCCAGCACGATCTGCACGGTGCGGCGCGAGCCCTTGGGCCAGAAGGCCTCCAGAAGCACGCCCAGCACACCGGCGCCGAAGAGCACCAGGTACGGGGAGAGCAGCCACCAGTCCAGGACCGGTGGAGCCTCGGTGACTCCGTGGAGCGCCGGGGGCGCCCCGTCCGCGAGATTGAGGGGGATCACTCCTCGTCTCCTTCCGCGTCGCCGTCCGCGACCGTCACCTCGGTGTCGGCCGGGGCCTCCACGGTGCGTTCGACGGCGGGGTTGATCACGTTGAGCAGGGGTTGCGGGTAGACGCCGAACGCGATGATCAGGGCGATCAGCGGGGCGACCGCCCAGGTCTCACGGCCGGACAGGTCCGGGAGCGCGGACAGCTTCTCCGGAGTGGGGCCGGTCATCGTGCGCTGGTACATCCACAGGATGTAGAGCGCCGCGAGGACCACGCCGACCGCGGCGATGATCGCCGCGACCGGGCTGAAGGCGTAGACGCCGACCAACACCAGGAACTCGCTGACGAAGGGGGCCAGCCCGGGCAGCGCCAGACCGGCCAGGCCCGCGATCAGGAAGACCGCCGCCAGCCGGGGCGCGACCTTCTGGACTCCTCCGAAGTCCTCGATGCGCGCGCTGCCTCGGCGGGCGATGAGGAAGCCCACGATGAGGAAGAGCGCGCCCGTGGCGAACCCGTGGTTGACCATGTACAGGGCGGCCCCGGCCTGGGCCTGCTGGGTCAGGGCGAAGATGCCCAGGGTGATGAAGCCGAAGTGGGACACCGAGGTGTAGGCCACCAGGCGCATCATGTCGCTCTGGCCGATGGCGAGGATCGCACCGTAGACGATGCTCACCAGGCTCAGCGCCACCACGGGCCACACGAACCACGACACGGCGGCGGGGAACATCTCCAGGCAGTACCGGAGCATCCCGTAGGTGCCCACCTTGTCCAGCACGCCGACCAGCAGGACGGCCGTGCCGGGGCTGGACGACCCGGCCGCGCTGGGCAGCCAGGTGTGCACGGGCCACATCGGGGCCTTGATCGCGAAGGCGATGAAGAACCCGAGGAAGAGCCAGCGCGCGGTGGCCGGGTCGACGGCCGCGAGGGCGCCGCCCGGGTCGGTGAGGTCGGTCCACAGGAAGGTCCCGCCGACGACGTACACACCGATCACCGCGACCAGCATGACGAGGCCGCCCGCGAGGCTGTACAGCAGGAACTTCATGGCGGCCCTGGCGCGTTCGGCGCCCCGCCCGTAGCGCCCGATCATGAAGTAGACCGGGATGAGCATGGCCTCGAAGAACACGTAGAAGAGGAAGACGTCGGTGGCCGCGAAGACACCGATCATCATCGCTTCGAGGGCGAGGACGAGGGCGAAGTAGCCGCGCCCGCCGTCCTCCCGGTCGTCGTGTTCGTTCCAGGCGGCCAGCACCACGAGCGGCACGAGGACCACGGACATCAGGATGAGCAGGAGCGCGATGCCGTCGACGCCGACCGCGAAGTGCACCCCGAAGTAGGGAATCCACGGGTGGACCTGCTCGAACTGGAGCCCGCCCGCCTTCGAGACGTCGAAGTTCAGGGCCATCGCCACGACGAGCAGCAGGGTCGCGACGGAGAAGCCCAGGGCGACGCGCTTGGCGGTTTCGGCCGGGGCCGCGCCGCCGGTGGCCGGACGGGTCCGGGTGGCCGTGGCCGTCGCGGAGCCGGAGCCGGCCCCCGCGTGTGCCGAGGCCTGGGCGCCGTCCGGTGCCGCGGGGGCCTTGACGCGCGGTAGCGCCCAGATAACGACCGCGCCGATCGCGGGGAGCGCGATCGCGAGAGTGAGCCAGGGGATCATTTAGAACCTCACAACCAGCGTCGCGGCGACGATCACGGCGCCGAGGAGCATGGTGAGCGCGTAGGTGCGGGCGAACCCGGTCTGCGTCCTGCCGAGTCCGGTGGAGGAGTCGCCGACCCCGGCACCGATCCCGTTGACCGCGCCGTCGATGACCTTGTCCTCGATGACGACCAGCGCCTTGGTGAGCACCTGGCCGGGTCGCATGAACAGGCCCTCGTTGATCTCGTTGCCGTACAGCTCGTTGGCGGCCGCGACGGTGACGAGGTTGCCCTTGGGAGCGGTGCGCTCCACGGGCTTGCGCAGGTACAGGGCCCAGGCCAGGGCGACGCCCAGGACGAGCACGACCAGGGCGGCGATGCCGTAGGGCGCGGTGAAGGCGTGGCCCACGGTGAAGTGGTGCGGCTCGGCGCCGATGGCCGGGGCGAGGAAGCCCGCGAACCGGTCGCCGAAGACCAGGAAGGCGCCGAGGGCGACCGACCCGACCGACAGCACCACCATGGGGGCGGTCATGCTCACCGGCGACTCGTGCGGGTGCACGCCGTCGTCCCAGCGCTTCTTGCCGAGGAAGGTCATGAAGACCATCCGCGACATGTAGAAGGCGGTGAGCGCGGCGCCGACGATGATCGCGGTGCCGAAGACCGCCCCGGCGGTTCCGCCGATCCCGAAGGCGGCGGAGATGATGCTCTCCTTGGTCCACCAGCCGGACAGGAACGGGACGCCGATGATGGCGAGGTAGCCCAGGCCGAAGGTGGCGAAGGTGATCGGCATCTTCGACGCCAGACCGCCGTACCGGCGCATGTCGACGCCGTCGTTCATGCCGTGCATGACCGAACCGGCGCCCAGGAACAGCCCGGCCTTGAAGAAGCCGTGCGTGATCAGGTGGGCGATGGCGGCGACGTAGCCGACCGGGCCGAGCCCGGCGGCCAGCACCATCATGCCGATCTGGCTCATGGTGGAGCCCGCCAGGGACTTCTTGATGTCGTCCTTGGCGGAGGCGATGACGCCGCCCGCGAGCATGGTGGCGGCACCGACCGTCATGACGACCGTCTGCGCGACCGGCGCGCCCTCGAAGATCGGTCCGGCGCGCACGATCAGGTACACGCCCGCGGTGACCATGGTGGCGGCGTGGATGAGCGCCGACACCGGGGTCGGACCCTCCATGGCGTCCAGCAACCACGCCTGGAGCGGGAGCTGCGCGGACTTGCCGCAGGCGCCCAGGAGCAGCAGGAGGCCGATGGCGAGCAGGACGCCGTCGCTCGCGCCCGGAACGGCCGCGAAGACGTCGCTGAAGCTCACCGCGCCGAGCACGGTGAACATGATCATGATCGCCACGAGGAGGCCCAGGTCGCCGACCCGGTTGATCAGGAAGGCCTTCTTGGCGGCGGTGGCCGCCGTGGGCTTGTACTGCCAGAACCCGATGAGCAGGTAGGACGCGAGACCCACACCCTCCCAGCCGAGGAAGAGCAGGACGAAGTTGTCCGCGAGGACCAGCACGAGCATGGCCGCGACGAACAGGTTGAGGTAGGCGAAGAACCGCCGTTTGCCCGGGTCCTCGGCCATGTAGCCGAGGGAGTACACGTGGATGAGCGAGCCCACGAAGGTGATCAGCAGGACGAAGCTGATCGAGAGCGGGTCCACCAGGAGGTTGATCCGGGCGGAGAGGTCACCGGCCGCGAACCACTCGTAGACGGGGACGGAGACGGTCCGCTCGGCCGCGCCCCGGCCGAGGAGGTCGAACAGGGCCAGGACCGCCCAGACGAAGGAACCGATCGGCAGGGCGGTGGCCAGCAGCGGCCCCCAGCCGTTGGTGCGCCGCCCGCCCAGCAGCAGGACCGCCGCGCCCACGAGCGGCAGGGCGATCATCAGCCAGGCGTTGGACAGCACCGCGCTGTCGGCCGCGGTCGCCACGGGGTCGGCGGCGAGGTACGCGTGATGTTGTGTCACTGCCACGTCGCCTTCTAGTGCTTGAGCAGGTTCGCGTCATCGAGCGACGCGGACCTGCGGGTTCGGAAGATCTGCATGATGATCGCGAGGCCCACGACCACCTCGGCGGCGGCCACGACCATCACGAAGAAGGCGACGACCTGCCCCTCGATGTCCCCGTGCATCCGGGCGAACGCGACGAACGCCAGGTTGCAGGCGTTGAGCATGAGCTCCACGCACATGAAGACGATGATCGCGTTGCGTCGGACGAGGACGCCGACCGCGCCGATGGTGAACAGAAGCGCCGCGAGGACGATGTAGTTCATCGGGTCCACGAGGACTCGACCTCCTGTCCATTGCCGTTGCCGTTGCCGTTCTCTCCGCCGTCGGCGGCCGGGGCGTCCGCACCGTCGTCGGCGGGGCGCTCCCGCGGGTCGTCGGCGGGCCCGGCCTCCTTGACGGCGGCCGGGTCCGACGCGCCACCGGGCAGCGCGGACCGCCCGGCCCGGACGTCCACCGGGACGCCCGACTGGTACTCGGGGTCGCGGGCGACCAGCACCGGGTTGAGCGAGAGCTTCGAGACGGTGCCGTCGGGCAGCAGCGCGGGCATGTCGATCGCGTTGTGCCGGGCGTAGGTACCGGGCCCGGGCAGCGGGGTGGGGTGGTCGCCGCGGATGCGGTCCTCGGAGATCTCCCGCTGGGTGCGGCGCCGACCCGTCCGGGCGGTGTGCGCGAGCACCATGGCGCCGAGCACCGAGGTGACGAGCAGCGCGGCGGTGGCCTCGAAGGCCACCACGTAGCGCAGCAGGAGTTCGCTGGCGATCCACGGGATCGTGCCGCCGACCGGGGTGGCGGCGGCCGCGATCCCGGCCGGGTCGCCCACGACGATCCGGGTGATCCCGGTGGTGAGGGCGCCGACGAAGCAGATCGCGACGATCGCGGTCATGAGCCGCTGGCCGCGCAGGGTCTCCACGAGGGAGTCGGCGGAGCTGACGCCCACGAGCATCAGGACGAACAGGAACAGCATCAGGACGGCGCCGGTGTAGACCACGATCTGGACGACCATGAGGAACGGCGCCTCGTTGATGCCGTAGAAGATCGCCAGGCCGACCATGGCGAGCGCCATGGACATGGCCGAGTGCACGGCCTTGCGGGAGAAGACCACTCCCAGGGCGCCGAGCACGACGATCGTGCCGAGGACCCAGAAGACCGTGGCCTCCCCGGAGCCGATCGGCGCCGCGGCGAGGTGCTGTGCGGGGGAGGCGGGGGTGAGCGGGTTCAACGGACCGCCCCCGTGTTCTCCGGCCGGTCCTGGGTCCCGTGCTCACCGCGCCCGGTGGCGTAGTAGTCGAGGTCGCTGTCGCCGAGACGCATCGGGTGGGGCGGCTGCTCCATGCCCTCGCGCAGCGGGGCCAGCAACTGCTCCTTCGTCCAGATCAGGCTCTGCCTGCTGTCGTCGGCCAGCTCGTACTCGTTGGTCATGGTGAGGGCCCGGGTCGGGCACGCCTCCACGCACAGACCGCACAGGATGCACCGCAGGTAGTTGATCTGGTAGACGCGCCCGTACCGCTCACCGGGCGAGTACCGGTCGTCCTCGGTGTTGTCTCCGGCCTCCACGTAGATGGCGTCGGCCGGGCAGGCCCAGGCGCACAGTTCGCACCCGATGCACTTCTCCAGGCCGTCGGCCCACCGGTTCAGCTGGTGCCGACCGTGGAAGCGCGGCGCCGTGGGGCGCTTGACCTCCGGGTACTCGACGGTGGGCACCTTCTTGAACATCGTGTGGAAGGTGACACCGAAACCCTTGACGGGGTTGAGCCACTCAAGCACCGGTAACCTCCCCCTTCTTCTGGTTGCGTTCGGCGGTGGCGGCCGGGGCCGTCCGCGACGGTTCGGCGAGCACGCTGCTGCCGTAGTGGGCGGCGGTGCTCGGAGGCACCGGGAACCCGCCGAAGGAGGGTTCCTTGTGTGCGCGGCGCGCGTTCTCGGCGCGCTGGCGGGCCTCCTCCGCGCGCTCGCGGCGCACGAAGCGGACCCAGGCGGCGATGGCCGCGATCGTGGCGGCGGAGAAGCCCGCGACCACACCGGCGATCACCAGCGGGTGGGCCTCGTCGAGGACGAGCATGCGGACGACGGCCACGCCGGTGATCCACACGAGCTGGATCGGGATGAGGACCTTCCAGCCGAGCTTCATGAGCTGGTCGTACCGGACGCGCGGGAGGCTGCCCCGGGCCCAGATGAACAGGAACATGACGGCGACGAACTTGAGCAGCCACCACAGGGCGGGCCACCAGCCCTCGTTGGCGCCGGGCAGGACCGCGGTGACCCCGGGCGGGGCGTACCAGCCGCCGAGGAAGAGCGTCACGGACACGGCCGCGACGGTGCACATGTTCACGTACTCCGCGAGGAAGAACATCGTGAACTTCATCGACCCGTACTCGGTCATGAAGCCGCCGACGATCTCGCCCTCACCCTCCGCCAGGTCGAACGGGAGACGGTTGGTCTCGCCGATCATCGTGACGATGTAGATGAGGAAGGAGGGCAGGAGCAGCACCGCGAACCACAGGTTCTCCTGGGCCGCGACAATGCCGGAGGTGGTGAGCGTGCCCGCCATGATGAAGACCGCGACGAAGGACAGGCCCATCGCGATCTCGTAGCTGATCACCTGTGCGGAGGCGCGCAGGCCGCCGAGCAGGGCGTACGGCGACTGGGAGGCCCAGCCGCCGAGCACGAACCCGTAGACGCCGAGCGCGGCTGTGGCCAGGACCAGCAGGGCGGCGATCGGCAGGTCGGTGAGCTGGAGCGGGGTGAGCACCCCGAACATGTTCACCTCGGGCCCGATCGGGATGACCGAGAACGCGAGGAACGCGGGCACCGCCGCGATCATCGGCGCCGCGATGTAGACGAACCGGTCCACCCCGCGCGGGATCAGGTCCTCCTTGAGGGAGAGCTTGATGCCGTCGAACAGGGACTGGAGGAGGCCGAAGGGCCCCATCCGGTTGGGTCCGTGGCGCTGCTGCATCCGGCCCATGACCTTGCGGTCGGCCATGATCATCATGAGCACGCAGATCATCAGGAAGACGAAGATCGCGAGCGCCTTGATGGTGGTGATCCACCACGGGTCGTTCCCGAAGGCGTTCAGGGTGCTCTCCGAGGCCAGGACGGCCGCGCGCGGATCGAGAGCGGCGGGGGTCACTGCTGCCTCCCGTTGGTGGTGGGCGCGGCCAGGATGACCGTCTGCCCGGCGGTGCCGCCCAGGTCACGGCGGATGTCGCAGCCGTGGGCGTTGGCCGGGAGCCAGACGACCCGGTCGGCGATGTCGGTGACGACCACGGGGACGGTGACCGAGCCCCGCTCCCCCGTGACGCGGAGGGCGCCGCCGTCGGGGACGCCGACCTCGTCGGCCGTGGCCTTGGACAGGTAGGCGCGCGGCGGGCGGGCGGTACCGGCGAGGTAGGGCTCGCCGTCCTCCATCCGGCCGGTGCCCAGGAGCTGGCGCCACGTGGAGAGCAGGGCCTGGCCCGCGGCGGGCTCGGGGAGCGCGGCCGGACGGACCGAGGGTCCGGCTGGCCGGTCCCCCACCCACACGCCCAGTTCCAGGAGCTCGTCGTAGGCGCTGGTGGCGTCGGGCAGCCCCAGGTGGACGTCCATCTCGTTGGCGATCGCGGACAGCACCCGCAGGTCGGAGAGGGCGCCGGGCACCTTGAGCGCGTCGCCGAAGGGCCGGTGGCGGCCCTCCCAGTTGACGAAGGTGCCGGACTTCTCCGCCACGGCGGCCACCGGCAGCACCACGTCGGCGCGGTCGGTGACGTCGCTGGCGCGCAGTTCGAGGCTGACGACGAACGGCACCCGGGCCAGGGCCGCGCGGGCGGCGTCCGGGTCGGGCAGGTCGTCCAGCTCGACCCCGGCGATGACCAGGGCGTCCAACTCGCCGGAGGCGGCGGCCGCGATGATCGCGTCCGTGTCGCGTCCGGGGGCGTCCGGCAGCGAACCGACGTTCCAGACGCGGGCCACCTCGGCGCGGGCCGAGGCGTCGGCGACCGGACGGCCCCCGGGCAGCAGGCCCGGCAGCGCCCCGGCGTCGACCGCTCCGCGCTCACCGGCGCGGCGCGGCACCCAGGCCAGCCGGGCCCCGGTGCGTTCGGCCAGGGCGGCGGCCGCGGTGAGGGCTCCCGGGACGGCGGCGAGCCGCTCGCCGACCAGGATCACGGAGCCCTCGTGGCCGATCGCCTCGACCACGTCGGGGTGGTCGGCGTCCAGGGCGTTGAGGACGCGCGCCTCGTCGCCCGGAACGGTCCGGACCAGGGTTCCCGACGTCTTGGTGAGGCCGAGGCTGGCGTGCGAGGCGATCGAGTAGACCTTCAGTCCCCGCTTGCGGGCGCCCTTGCGCAGGCGCAGGAACACGGACGGCGACTCGTCCTCGGGCTCGAACCCGGCCAGCAGGACGGCGGGCGCCTTCTCCAGGGCGGTGAAGTCCACGCCCACCGGGGTCCCCGCCACGTGGGCGGCGAGGAACGCGGCCTCCTCCTCGGAGTGCTCGCGGGCGCGGGCGTCCACGTCGTTGGTGGCCAGGGCCACGCGGGCGAACTTGGCGTAGGCGTAGGCGTCCTCGTAGGTGAGGCGGCCGCCGACCAGGACGCCCACGTTGCCGCGCGCCGCGCCCAGCCCCTGGGCGGCGAGGCTGATCGCCTCCGGCCAGGACGCGAACTCCAGCGCGCCGGAGTCCTCGTCGCGGACCAGGGGGCGGGACAGGCGGTCGGACCGGGTGGCGTAGGTGAACGCCCACCGCCCCTTGTCGCAGTTCCACTCCTCGTTGACCTGCGGGTCGTCCCCGGCCAGTCGGCGGGTGACCTTGCCCCGCCGGTGGTCGGTGCGCTGCGCGCAGCCGCCCGCGCAGTGCTCGCACACGCTGGGGGTGGAGACCAGGTCGAAGGGGCGGGACCGGAACCGGTAGGCCGACCCGGTGAGCGCGCCCACGGGGCAGATCTGCACGGTGTTGCCGGAGAAGTAGGAGTCGAACGCCTCCCCCTCGGCGATGCCGACCTGCTCCTGTGCGCCGCGCTCCATCAGCTCGATCAGCGGGTCTCCCGCGATCTGCGCCGCGAAGCGGGTGCAGCGGGCGCACTGGATGCAGCGCTCACGGTCCAGCAGCACTCCGGTGGAGAGCGCGATCGGCTTGGGGAAGGTCCGCTTGACGTCGACGAACTCGGTCTCCCCCTGCCCCGTGGACATGGCCTGGTTCTGCAGGGGGCACTCGCCGCCCTTGTCACAGACCGGGCAGTCCAGCGGGTGGTTGATCAGGAGGAACTCCATGATCCCGCGCTGGGCCCGCTCCGCCACCTCGGAGGTGAGGTGGGTGTTGACCACCATCCCCTCCATGACGGTGATGGTGCACGACGCCTGCGGCTTGGGCATCCCGCGCCCGTTGCCCATGTCGGGGATCTCCACCAGGCACTGGCGGCAGGCCCCCACCGGGTCGAGCAGCGGGTGGTCGCAGAACCGGGGGATCTGGATGCCGAGCAGCTCGGCGGCCCGGATCAGCAGGGTGCCCTTGGGGACGCTGATCTGGAAGCCGTCGATGGTGACGGTGATCAGGTCCTCCGGGGGCGGGGCGGGCGAGGATCCGCCCGAGGTGTTGGAGGTGACGGTCACCGGTTCCCTCCCTCTTCCGTGGTCGGCCGGTCCGCCCAGAGGGTGGACCTGGAGTGGTCGAAGGGGCAGCCGCCCTTCTCGAAGTGGTCGACGTACTCCTGGCGGAAGTGCTTGATCGACGACATGACGGGGCTGGTGGCACCGTCGCCCAGCGCGCAGAAGGAGCGGCCGAGCAGGTTGTCGCAGATCTGGAGGAGCTTGTCGATGTCGGCCTCGGTGCCCTCGCCCCGCTCCAGGCGGTCCAGGACCTGGACCATCCAGAAGTTGCCCTCGCGGCAGGGCGTGCACTTGCCGCAGGACTCGTGGGCGTAGAAGGCGATCCAGCGGCCGACGGCGCGGACCACGCAGGTGGTCTCGTCGAAGATCTGGAGGGCGCGGGTGCCGAGCATGGACCCGGCGGCGCCCACCGACTCGAAGTCGAGCGGGGTGTCCAGGTGTTCGTCGGTGAAGATCGGTGTGGAGGAGCCGCCCGGGGTCCAGAACTTGAGCCGGTGCCCCTCGCGGATGCCGCCCGCCATGTCCAGGAGCTCGCGCAGGGTGATCCCGAGCGGCGCCTCGTACTGGCCGGGGTTGGTGACGTGCCCGGACAGGGAGAAGAAGCCGAACCCGGCGGACTTCTCGGTACCCATGGACGTGAACCACTCGGCGCCGTTGGCGACGATCCCGGGGACGCTGGCGATGGACTCGACGTTGTTCACCACGGTGGGCGAGGCGTAGAGCCCGGCCACGGCGGGGAAGGGCGGCTTGAGGCGGGGCTGGCCCCGGTAGCCCTCCAGGGAGTCCAGGAGGGCGGTCTCCTCACCGCAGATGTAGGCGCCCGCCCCGGCGTGCACGACGACGTCGAGGTCGAAGCCGCTGCCGAGGATGTTCTTGCCGAGCAGCCCCGCCGCGTAGGCGTCGGCCACCGCCTGGCGCAGGCGGCGGATGACGTGGAGGACCTCACCGCGCACGTAGATGAAGGCCTGGTGGGACCTGATCGCGTACGAGGCGATCGCCACCCCCTCCACCAGCACGTGGGGGTTGGCGAGCATGAGCGGGATGTCCTTGCAGGTCCCCGGCTCGGACTCGTCGGCGTTGACGACGAGGTAGCGCGGGTTGGGGTTGTCCTTGGGCAGGAACCCCCACTTCATCCCCGTGGGGAAGCCCGCCCCGCCGCGACCGCGCAGGCCGGACTGCTTGACCAGGTCCACGATGGAGTCGGGCTCCATGGTGAGCGACCTGCGCAGGGCCTCGTAGCCGCCGGTGGCCCGGTAGCCGTCGATGGTGAAGGAGTCGGGGCGGTCCCAGTCGCGGGACAGGATCGGGGTCAGGGTGGTCACTTGGCGCCCTCCTCACTCTGTTCGGGGCGGGAGGGCAGGTTGTTCGGGTCCGGCGCCGTCCAGCCGTGGCGGTCGGCGACGCGGAGACCGGCCAGCGAGGGTCCGGACGCCTGGACGCCCTCGCCCGCGCGGCCGTCGTCGAACCCGGCCAGCACGCGCGAGGCCTGCTTCCAGGTGCACAGGCTGGCGGGACCGCGCGTGGGGGCGACGTCCTTGCCGAGGCGCAGGTCGTCGACCAGCTGCTTGGCGGTGGCCGGGGTCTGGTTGTCGAAGAACTCCCAGTTGACCATCACGACCGGCGCGAAGTCGCAGGCCGCGTTGCACTCGACGTGCTCCAGGGTGACCCTGCCGTCTCCGGTGGTCTCCCCGTTGGCCAGGTCCAGGTGCTCCTTGAGGGCGGAGAAGATCTCGTCCCCGCCCATCACCGCGCACAGGGTGTTGGTGCACACGCCCACCTGGTAGTCGCCGCCGGGCTGGCGGCGGTACATGGTGTAGAACGTGGCGACCGCCCTGACCTCGGCCAGGGTGATGTCGAGCTGGTCGGCGCAGAACCGCATGCCCTCCGCGCTGACGTGCCCCTCCTCGGCCTGCACCAGGTGCAGCAGGGGGAGCAGCGCCGAACGCGGCTTCGGGTAGCGGCTGATGATCTCCTTGGCGTCCTGTTCCAGGCGCGCCACGACCTCGTCGGTGAAGACCCCGGGGGTCTCCACGGGGGTGTTCTCGTTGGTCTCGCTCACCGGTCCACGCCTCCCATCACCGGGTCGATACTGGCCACGGCCGCGATGACGTCCGCCACCGTCCCGCCCTCGCACATGGCGGCGACGGCCTGGAGGTGGGTGAACGACGGGTCGCGGAAGTGCACGCGGTGGGGGCGGGTGCCCCCGTCGCTGACGGCGTAGCAGCCGAGCTCGCCCTTGGCGCTCTCCACAGCCGCGTAGGCCTGGCCGGAGGGGACCCGGAAGCCCTCGGTGACCAGCTTGAAGTGGTGGATGAGCGCCTCCATCGAGCCGCTCATGATGTGCGCGATGTGGTCCGGGGAGTTGCCCATGCCGTCGGGGCCCAGCGCCAGCTTGGCGGGCCAGCCGATCTTGGCGTCCTCGATCATCACCGGGCCGGGCTGGAGCTTGTCCAGGCACTGCTCGACGATCTTGAGGCTCTCCTCCATCTCGGCGATGCGCACCCGGTAGCGGGCGTACACGTCGCCGCCGTCGGAGACCGGGACGTCGAACTCGTAGTCCTCGTAGCCGCAGTACGGCTTGGCCTTGCGCAGGTCCCAGGCCAGGCCCGAGGCGCGCACGAGCGGACCGGTGACGCCGAGCGCCATGCAGCCGGGCAGGTTCAGGTACGCGACGTCCCTGGTGCGGGCCAGGTAGACGGGGTTCTCGTCGAGGAGCTTGCGCATGGTCTGGATGCGCTTGGGCATCTCCTTGAGCAGCTCGCGCACCTTGCCCACGGCACCGGGCGGCAGGTCCTGCGCCACCCCGCCGGGCCGGACGTAGGCGTGGTTCATCCTCAGGCCCGTGACGAGCTCGAAGATGTCCAGGATCATCTCGCGCTCACGGAAGCCGTTGGTCATGACCGTGGTGGCGCCCAGCTCCATGCCGAACGTCGCCATGGCCACGAAGTGCGAGGCCATCCGGTTGAGCTCCATGAGCATCACGCGGATGACGCTGGCGCGCTCGGGGACCCGGTCGGTGATGTCGAGCAGCTTCTCGACCGCCAGGCAGTACGCCGTCTCGTTGAAGAGCGGCGTGAGGTAGTCCATGCGGGTCACGAACGTGGTGCCCTGCGTCCACGTCCGGTACTCCATGTTCTTCTCGATACCGGTGTGCAGGTAGCCGATGCCCACGCGGGCCTCGGTACAGGTCTCGCCGTCGAGGGTGAGGATCAGACGGAGCACGCCGTGCGTGGACGGGTGCTGCGGACCCATGTTGACGACCAGGCGCTCGGCGCTGGTGCCCTGGGCCTTCTCGATGACGTCGTCCCAGTCCCCACCGGAGGCGTCGATGTAGTCCTCGGTGACGGTCATGCCGTGCCTCCCTTCCGGAGGGGCCTTCGTGTGGCTGGTGTGGTGGCCGCGCGGATCACGTGTAGGACCGCCGCTCGTCCGGCGGGGGCACCGTGGCACCCCGGTACTCGACCGGGACCCCGCCCAGCGGGTAGTCCTTGCGCTGGGGGTGGCCGTGCCAGTCGTCGGGCATCTGGATGCGGGTCAGCGCCGGGTGGCCGTCGAAGACGATCCCGAAGAAGTCCCAGGCCTCGCGCTCGTGCCAGTCGTTGGTCGGGTAGGCCGACACGATCGACGGGATGTGCGGGTCGGCGTCGGGGCAGGTGGTCTCGACCCGGATCTCGCTGTTGTGCGTGATCGACCTGAAGTGGTAGACCGCGTGCAGCTCGCGCCCGATGTCCTCCGGGTAGTGGACCCCGACCACACCCGTGCACAGCTCGTAGCGCAGCGCGGGGTCGTCGCGCAGGAGCCGGACCAGATCCAGCAGCGCCTCGCGGCGCACGTGGAAGGTGATCTCGCCCCGGCCGACCTCGACCCGCTCGACGTCGGACTCCCGGCCGACCGCCGTGAGCGCCGCCTCCAGGTCGTCGGCGACCCGGTCGAAGTCGGCGGTGCGGGGGTCGTCGGGGTCGGTGAAGGGGCGCTGGCTCCGGACGGGAGCGCTCCCCCGCACCTGGAGGCCGCCGAACCCGGAGGTGTCACCCGTGGTGGTGGCGCCGAACATGCCGGTGCGCCTGACCGGTGCGGCCAAGCGCTCGCGTCCGAGCTGGTCGGGAAGGTTCTCCGCCGCCTCGTCGCGCTCGTTCTCGTTGCTCATGTCAGTCCTTGGTCACCAGGGGGAGCGATCGGCGGAGCATGCGCTCCTCGGTCTCGGTGATCTCCTGCTCCCGGTGGGCGCCGAGCTTGGTGTTCTGCACCTTGTCGTGGAGCTTGAGCACGGCGTCCAGGAACATCTCCGGCCTGGGCGGGCAGCCCGGCAGGTAGATGTCGACCGGGACGATGTGGTCCACGCCCTGGACGATCGCGTAGTTGTTGAACATGCCGCCGCTGGAGGCGCAGACGCCCATGGCGATGACCCACTTGGGTTCGGGCATCTGGTCGTAGATCTGGCGCAGGACCGGTGCCATCTTCTGGCTGACCCGCCCGGCCACGACCATGAGGTCGGCCTGGCGCGGGGTGGCGCCGAACTTCTCCATGCCGAACCGGGCGAGGTCGTAGTGGGGGCCGCCGACGGCCATCATCTCGATGGCGCAGCAGGCCAGACCGAACGTGGCGGGCCACATCGACGACTTGCGGGCCAGGCCGACGACCTGTTCGACGGTGGTGAGCGCGACTCCGGCCGGCAGTTTCTCTTCGATACCCATCAGCTGAGGACCTCCTCCGGGGTGGGCGGCTGGGTCTGGTCGGGGGTGCGGGGGCTCGGGATCAGTCCCATTCGAGGCCTCCGCGGCGCCATTCGTAGGCGTAGGCGATGGAGACGTTCACCAGGAAGAGGATGATCGCGATGACGCCGAACCAGCCGAGGGCGTCGAAGTGCACAGCCCACGGGATGAGGAAGATGATCTCGATGTCGAAGACGATGAACATCATCGCCGTCATGTAGTACTTGACGGTGAAGCGGCCACCGCCCGCGGGCTGCGGAGTGGGCTCGATTCCGCACTCGTACGCCTGCATCTTGGCCCGGTTGTACCGCTTGGGTCCCATGACCGCACCGGCGACCATCGACAGGACGACGAAAGCGGCGCCGATCCCACCGAGCACGAATATCGGTGTGTACAGCTCCACGGCTCACCCTCCTCCGCTGAATGGCTGGTCGGAGCGCGCGACCGGCTGACTTGTGAACGTTTTCACGTGCTTCTCTCGGCTCTTCCCGACATGTCGTGTGGTGGGGCCGGACCACGGACCACCGCGGTCCGGCCGTACGTGCGTGCGCGCCGTCGACCGCTAGGCGGCGGGCGCCATCTTGGACAGGCCGTTGATGACCCGGTCCATGGCGTCGCCCTTGCTGGGCTCGGTGAGGTTGGCGAGCATCTTCAGTACGAACTTCATGAGCGTGCGCTGACGCAGCCCGTACTTGGTCGCGTACTTCATGAACTCGGGCTGGCCGATGACCTTCACGAAGTAACGGCCCAGCGTGTAGTAGCCGCCGTAGGTGTCGGCGAGGACCTCCGGGTACCGCAGCAACGCGCGCTCGCGCGTCTGCTGGGTGGGGCGTCCGTGCGCCTGCACGATCACGTCGGCGGCGATCTGCCCGGCCTCCATCGCGTAGGCGATGCCCTCCCCGTTGAAGGGGTTGACCATGCCGCCCGCGTCGCCGACGAGCATCAGCCCGCGCGCGTAGTGGGGGACCCGGTTGAAGCCCATGGGCAGCGCCGCGCCGAGGATCTTGCCCTTCTGGTTCTCCTCGGTGAAGCCCCACTCCTCGGGCATCGACTCGGTCCACCGGCGCAGGAGCTTGCGGTAGTCCACGTCCTGGAAGGCGGAGGTGGAGTTGAGGATGCCGAGGCCGACGTTGCTGGTGCCGTCGCCGACGCCGAAGACCCAGCCGTAGCCGGGCAGGAGGACGTCCTTGTCGCCGCTGCGGTCCCACAGCTCCAGCCAGGACTCCAGGTAGTCGTCCTCGTGGCGGGGGCTCTCGAAGTAGGTGCGCACGGCCACACCCAGCGGGCGGTCGTCGCGCTTGCGGACGCCCATGGCGACGGAGAGGCGGGAGGAGTTGCCGTCGGCGGCCACGACCAGCGGCGCCCGGAAGGTCACGGGTTCGCGGTCGGCGTTCTTCGCGTGCACTCCGATGATGCGGTTGCTGCGCTCGTCCATGAGCGGGCCGGTGACGTTGGTGCGCTCCAGGAGCTTGGCTCCGGCCGCCACGGCCCGGTTGACCAGGATCTGGTCGAAGTCGAAGCGGGTGCGCACGAGACCGAAACCGGGGTAGGCGGCCAGGTCGGGCCAGGGCAGTTCGAGGCGCACGCCGGCGCCGACGATGCGGAGCCCGTGGTTCCTGATCCACCCCTCGTCCTCGAAGGTGATCCCCATGGCGGTGAGCTGTTTCACCGCCCTCGGGGTCAGGCCGTCGCCGCAGACCTTCTCCCGGGGGAAGGCGGTCTTCTCCAGGAGGAGGACGTCGAGCCCGGCCTGGGCCAGGTAGTAGGCGGTGGTGGAGCCAGAAGGGCCAGCGCCGACGACGATGACGTCGGCGTCGTACTCGATCCGCTCCCGGCCTCTCGGAGTGGAGGTGGCTGTCTCGCTCACGGATGTGTCCTCGACTACTCGCGCGGTACACCGTGGCGGGTCAGTGCGGGTCCGACCCGCTCACGGGGGGTGCTGTGGGGATGCTTGGGACTTCCGACATGTCTGACATGGGACTTGTGTCTTTAGCCTCGTGGCCTTGTGAAGCACTTCACAAGCCACTTTTCCGCAGTCTAGACCCTCCGGAGCCAGGAGGCGACCCCCGGGGGGCATTCTTCGGGAAATCGGATATTGGGCCCACAAGACTCCACACACCCACCAAAGCAGTCACAAGCCGTCAAAAGTGCAGCTAGCAATACTCGCTTCCCAACAAGGGCCCCTCGAGACACGACACAACCCCAAGGAACAGATCATTCCTTGGGGTTGTGCGGACTTTTTGTGTTATACGAGAAGACTTCGACCCTATGGGCGCTATGTCTGTTTTTACTTCTCTCGGAAACCGCGGTGCAGGGCCACGGTGCCCAGCGTGAGGTTGCGCCACGCGACCCTCGACCACCCCGCGCCCTGGAGGTAGGCGGACAGCTCCGCCTGGTCGGGCCAGGCCATGATCGACTCGGACAGGTAGTCGTAGGCCTCGCTGCGGCCCGAGAACGCCCCGGCGATCTTCGGCAGCGCCGCCATCAGGTACGTCGAGTACAGCCGGTCCACGAACTCCACCGGGATGTGGCTGAACTCGCAGATGACCAGCCGCCCGCCGACCCTGGTCACCCGGTGCAGCTCCCGCAGCGCCTGGTCGACGTCGGCGACGTTGCGCAGCCCGAAGGAGATCGTCACCGCGTCGAAGGTCTCGTCGGCGAAGGGCAGCGAGAGCGCGTCCCCGGCCACGAAGGTGACCCCGCCGCGCGAGGCGCCGCCACGGCGCCGGGCCCCGTTCTGGAGCATGCCCAGCGAGAAGTCGCAGGCGACCACGCGGGCGCCCTTCTTGATGAAGGACTCCGAGGAGGTTCCGGTACCCGCGGCCAGGTCCAGCACCAGCTCGCCGCTGTGGGCGTCCACCGCGTCGACCACCGCGCGTCGCCAGACGCGGTCCTGGCCGAGCGAGATGACGTCGTTGACGAGGTCGTAGTTCTCAGCGATGCCGTCGAACATCGCGGCGACGTCCTGGGGCTTCTTGTCGAGCTTCGCGCGGGTCATGGCACCAGACTAAGGGGGTCCGGCGAGCGGAGCGGACCGGGTGCGGCGGGAGCCGGGGACGACGCGGGACAAGCGGACATTCAGTCACTCCGAGTAATTAAACCTCTACTACGTGCAATGATGAGGGTGCCGAAACCGCCTAACGCGCGCCCGAGGAGTCCCGTGAAACCGGCCCGTTCCTTCGTCGCCCTGACGATGAGCACCCTGCTCTTGTTCCCCCTGGGGGTCGCGACCGCCGCGCCCGCCCTCGCCGCGCCCCACCAGGGCGTGGTCAGCGAACAGCCCGTCCAGTGGACCCCGCACGTGCTGGACGGCGCGATCAAGGACATCCTCCGGATCGGCGACACCGTCGTGGTGGCCGGGGAGTTCGGCCGCGTCTCGGACGCCGACGGCGGCCGCACCCACAACCGGAGCAACCTGTTCGCCTTCCGGCACGGCACCGGCGAGGTCCTGTCCGGCTTCGCCCCGCAGGTGGACGACACCGTCACCTCCCTCGCGGAGGGCCCGGGCGGGTCAGTCATCATCGGAGGCCAGTTCACGAGGGTCAACGGAACCGACCGCCGAGGCGTCGCGCGCGTCGACCTGGCCACCGGCCGGAGCGTCTCCGGGTTCGGCGCCGCGGTCGACGACGGCAGCGTCTACCGGATCGCCAGCGACGGGAACCGCGTCTACCTCGGCGGGAACTTCACCGCCGTGAACGGAGAGGAGCGCACCGGGCTGGCCCGGATCGACGCGTCGACTGGGAAGGCGGACGCGGGCTTCACCCCCACCATCTCCGACCAGCGCCGGGGCAGGCTCCGCGTGCAGGAGCTGGCCCTGAGCCCGGACGGGCGCAGGCTCGCCATCAACGGGACCTTCACCAAGGTGGACGGGCTGGACCGCTACCAGATCGCCATGATCGACACCGGCTCGGGCACGCCCACCGCGTGGTCGACGGCGGCCTACGAGGCGGAGTGCGACTACGCCTCCATCCACACCTACATGCGGCAGATGGACTTCGCCCCGGACGGCTCCTACTTCGCGGTGGTGACGGCGGGCGGCCCGAAGATGAAGCCGGGGCTGTGCAAGTCCACCGCGCGGTTCGAGAACACCGACACCGCGAACGCCGAGCCGACCTGGACCAACCTGACGGGCGGCGACTCCCTGTACTCGGTCGAGGTCACCTCGTCCGCCGTCTACGTGGGCGGCCACCAGAGGTGGATGGACAACGAGCAGGGGGCCCTGAACCCCGGGCCGGGCTCGGTCGCGCGCGAGGGCATCGCAGCGGTCGACCCCGCCACGGGCCGGGCACTGCCCTGGAACCCGGGCCGCTCCCGGGGCCACGGCGTGGAGGCGCTGCACGCGACCACCGACGGTCTGTACGTCGGCAGCGACACCGAGCGCCTGGCCGACGAGTACCACGCCAGGCTGGGCATGTTCCCGGTCGCCTGAGGAACGGCCGGGACGAACGCGCGGGGTGGTCTCCGAGAACTCGGAGGTCCGCCCCGTCCGTCACTTCTGGGTCTTCTCCGCTTCCTGGGCGCGCAGGATCTCGTCCTGGATCTCGTCCTCACGGGCGGCTCCGCCCTCCAGGCGGTCCCCCACGGCCTTGTCCTGCTCCCGGCGCCTGCGCGACCACGCGTCGACCGAGGCCGACATCTGGTCGCGCCACTTGGACAGGAGGACGTAGGACGCGAAGCCGCTGATCACCCACGCGAGAACCAGGGCGATCCAGGAACGGGCGCCGAAGAGGTAGACGACACCGAAGGCGCCCGCGAACAGCGCCACGCGGGCGGCGGTATAGGTCAGCCAGCTACGCATCAAAAAGCCTCACAACAGACGTTTGCCTTCGCTACATTGGGCATCGCACCCATCCGCGCAGATCACACACGCGGACGGCCGAGTCATGCGACCGAGGCCGAAGGGGTGGTGTCCCGGATCAGGCAGCCCTGCCTCCAGGTTAAGGGCGGGTCTTCACCGGCGTGCACCAGGGCGGGGTGTGTCCCGTCGCAGGCCGCACGCGGTCGGCGCTGGATTCAGATAGTCATGGGATGTTTCCAATCCCGACAGCCGGGTCGGAACATCACGTTCCGATCACATATCCCCTGCTTCTCCCCCGAACGCCGCAATTTCTCCGAAAACTAGGGAGGAAACGGACCAACTCGTGCACACTAGGGGATCAAACGCCCGCCGCCCCCTCAGTCCAGGCGGGCACGATTGGGGGAATGTGAAGGTGGAACGAGCAAGCGAACGCCTGTTGACCCCCGGGGAAGTGGCCTCACTCTTCCGGGTTGATCCCAAGACCGTGACTCGCTGGGCCGCCTCCGGGCGCATCAGCAGCATCCGGACCCCCGGCGGCCACCGCCGCTTCCGGGAGTCCGAGGTACGCGCCCTCCTGCTCGGCGAACCGAGCGAGAGCACCACCTGAGCGACGTTCGAGGCACTCCCCCGACGACCCACGCGGTCCTCCCCGCACCCGGACGGTGTCCCCGACCGGGAGGGGTCGACAGCGCGAGTAGGCTGGAACCATGGTGTGGCTCGGTGGCCTGATCACGCTCGTGTCGATCGTTCTATGGGTGTACGCGTTCTTCGACGCGCTGACCACCCCTGCCCAGGAGGTCCGCAACCTCCCGAAGGTCCTGTGGCTGGTCGTCATCGCGCTGTTCCTACCGGTGGGATCGATCCTGTGGCTCTTCCTCGGCCGACCGCCCAAACCCGTCTCCGTCCTGGGCAACGCGGCCTCCCCGGCGCAGGCCGTCAAGTCCGTGGACGACCTTGACCCGTCAGACTTCGCCCGGCCCTCGGACAGCCCGCACCCCCTCGGACCCGACGACGACCCGGAGTTCCTCAGGAACCTGAACCGTCGGATCGACCCGGAGGACTGAGGCTCCGCGGGACCGGCACCCAGCACCACCGCGCACCGCGCGTCCTCGTCACCACGAAGGCGGGGCCGTACCCGTCCGGGTACGGCCCCGCCTTCGTCTCGCTCCGGCCCGGATCAGGCGTAGGAGTGGAGCCCGCTGAACATGTAGTTCACGGCGAAGAAGTTGAACATGACGGTGAGGAACCCGATCACATTGATCCAGGTCGCCTTGGGGCCGCGCCAGCCGCCGGTGGCGCGGGCGTGCAGGTAGGCGGCGTAGATCACCCAGGAGATGAACGACCACACCTCCTTGGGGTCCCACCCCCAGAACCGGCCCCAGGCCTCGTCCGCCCACACCGAACCGGCGATGACGCCGAACGTCCACAGCGGGAACGCGAAGAGGATGAACCGGTGCGAGATCCGGTCCAGCAGCTCCGGGCTGGGCAGGCGACCGGCGATCCCGACCACCTTCTCCCCCAGGGCCCGCTTGGCCTCGGCCCGGTGCGCCACCAGGTAGGTGATGCCCGCCGCGCCGGAGACCATGAACGCGCCGCCCGCGATGATGACCGCGGAGACGTGGATCGGCACCCAGTAGGACTGGAGGGCGGGAATGAGCGGGCCCGGGTCCACGTACAGCCACCGCACCCCGATACCGAGCAGGAGCAGGACGGGGACCAGCACGAACGCGCCGAGGAAGCGGGCCTGGTACCGCCAGGCGGCGTAGAGCAGCGCGCCGACGGCCACCAGGCACATCGCCACGACGAACTCGAACATGTTGCCCCACGGCCAGCGTCCCGCCGCCAGTCCCCGGGTGATGATCTGGGCGAGGCCGAACACGAAGCCCAGCGCCGTCACGCCCAGGGCGATCCGGCCGAGCACGCTCTGGGAGGCCGCGGCCTCGCCCTCGTGCGTGCGGACGCTGACCTCGATGTCGTCGTCGGCGCCCTCGACGGAGCCCGCTCCCACGGGCATGAGGCGTCCCGCCCTGAGCTTGATGCGTCGTCCGTAGGCGGCCTCGATGGCGAAGAGGAACAGCGCGGCAGCGTACGTGACGATCATCGCGATGATCAACGTGTCACTGGCCGACGCCATCGTCTCGTCCACCGGTCCGGCGAGTGTGTACGTCACCGGTCACTCCCTCTTGTCGTCGACTCTGACGGGTCGGATGTCGTGTGGGGGTTGTCGTCGGACTCGCTCCTGAGTCGTCCGGCAAGTCGTTTGGTGATCTCGTGGAACTCGGCGTTGTCTCCGGCGACCTCGGTCTTGCCGAGCCCGGCCAGCTCCACCCGGGTGGTGCCGTCCGCGCCCCTGGTGGCGCGCACCCACACCCGGCGGGGGCGCACGAACAGGGTGAGCAGCAGCCCCGCCACGGCGGCCGTGGCCGCCCCCAGTGCCGGGAGGCGGGCGCCGTCCCGGTTGCTCTGGAGCGTGGCGTACTCCTGGTAACCGGTGAAGGTGATCGACCCCGCCTCGTCCGGCAGTTCCCAGGTGTCGCCGACCCCGAGGACGGGCGACTCGCCCAGGGACTCCATCCCGGCGGTCTGGAGCTGGTAGACCGACTGCGGATCGACCATGCCGAGATCGCCCCGGTACCCCTCCAGGGTCACCATCGGGTTCTCCGCTCCGGGGAACGTGGAGACCAGTTCGCCCTCGGAGTCCTCGGCCGCGGTGGGCAGGAAGACCCCGACGAAACCGAGCTCCTCACCACCGGTGTCGGGCACCTTCACCACACCGTCGGAGGTGTAGGTCATGGTCTCGCGGTGCAGGAAGGGCACCGCCTGGTCGAAGACCAGGTCGCCCTCGGAGTTGCGCACCTCGAACCGCGGCGCGTACCCGTGCCCCAACAGGTACACCTGCACCCCGTCCACACTCAGCGGGTGGTTGACCTCCAGGGTGTGCTGCCGGTCCTCCGACTCCGGGGACTCCCTGTAGGTCAGCTCCGCCACGTAGGACTCCGCCTGTCCCCGCAGGTCGCCCTCGTCGATGAAGGTGGCGTCGAAGCTGTCGAGGTAGATGGTGAAGGGCTCGAAGGCGTCGGTGTCGGTCCAGTGACCCGGGTAGATCGCGTCGTAGGAGGGCAGCGTGTTGGCGAACCCGTCACCCTCGACCAGCAGCATGTTGCCCCGGTAACCGAAGAACGAGCCCGCCGCCAACGCCAACAGCAGGGCCAGCAGCGCGAAGTGGAACAGCACGTTGCCCGCCTCGCGCAGGTAACCGGTCTCGGCCGAGACCGAGTCCCCGTACCGCTCGACCCGGTACCCCTTCAACACCGACCGGGCCTGCTCCAGGGCGGTCTCCGGGGAGGCGCCGGTGTCGAACCGGGCCACGTACGGCATCCGTCCCAGGTGACGCGGGGTGGCCACCGGCCTCGCCCGCACCGCACGGGCGTGCACCAGCGCCCTGGGGATCACGCACCCGGCCAAGGACACGAACAGCAACAGGTAGATCGCCGCGTACCAGGGCGAGGAGAACACGTCGAACAGGTAGAGACGGTCGAGCCACACCGACAGCTCGGGGTTCTCCCGCATGTAGGTGGCGACCTCGTCGACGCTCACCACGTTCTGCGGCAGGATCGACCCCGGGATCGCGCCCACCGCCAGCAGGAACAGCAGGATCAGCGCGGTCCGCATCGAGGTGAGCGTGCGCCACACCCACCGGCCCCACCCGGACAGACCCAACCCCTTCGGGGCGGGCTGGTCCGTCCCGCCCTCCGGGGGCCCGGCCCCGTCGGGCCGTTCGGACGTCTCGGAAGTACGTGTACTCACGTCAGATCACCGTCTGGAAGTTGGCGGCCCAGCCCTGCATGGCGATGGTCATCTGGGTCCACAGACCCGTCACCATCGCCAGGCCGACCAGGACGAGCATGACACCGCCCACCACGGTGACGGTTCGGGTGTGGCGCTTGAGCCAGCCGAACGCGTTGAGCGCCCGGCGGTAGAGCAGCGACGCCACGATGAACGGCAGGCCGAGGCCGACGCAGTAGATCAGGGACAGGAGCATGCCGCGGCCGGCCCCGCCCTCGACGAAGGCCAGGGTCTGCACGGCGGCCAGGGTCGGGCCGATGCAGGGGGTCCAGCCGAGGCCGAACAGGACGCCCAGCAGCGGAGCGCCCGCGAGCCCGGCACGGGGCAGGTGGTGGAAGCGGAACTCGCGCCCCATCCCGGGGAGAACGCCCATGAAGGCCAGGCCGAGCACGATCGTGAGCGCGCCGAGCACACGGGTGATCGGGTCGGTGTAGTCCATGAGGATGTCGCCGAGCCACCCGATGAACCCGCCCACGGCGACGAACACCAGGCTGAACCCGGCGATGAACAGGACGCTGCCGGTGACCATCGTCCAACGGCGCCGCGCGAGTTCGGCGTCGACGTCGACGATGGTGGCGGTGGCCCCCTCGCCTCCGGACGCGGCAGCCCCGGCCCGGCGTTCGCGCACGTGCGAACCGCTCATGCCGGACACGTACGACAGGTAGCCGGGGACCAGCGGGAGCACGCAGGGGGAGAGGAAGGAGACCAGTCCGGCGGCGAGGGCCAGTGGGGCGGCCAGGAGGAGGGAGCCGCTCAGGACGGTGGGGACGATCGCGTCCATCAGGTGCCGTCCCCGTCCGCGTCGGCCTCTTCGGCGCCCTGGTCGGTGTCGGCCGCGGAGTCGTCGTCGGAGGGTTCGGGCTCCCCGGGCTCCTCGGAGGAGTCGGCGCCCTCGCCGTACCCCTCCAGCTCCGAGATCCGCACCCGCTCCTCGGGATCACCCAGGCCGAACTCCACCACCAACGGATTCAACAGCCCCGTCAACTGCCCGTACGTCGTGGGACCGATCACCCGAGCCGCGATGTTCCCGTCCGGATCGATCACCAGCGTGCTCGGGATCGCCCGCGGCGGCACCGTCTCCCGAAAGGCCTGCGGCACCTCGCCCGGCTGGTCGAACAGGCTCGGATACTCCACACCCTTGTTCTCGGTGTAGGCCGCGGCCGCCGTCTCGTTGTCCTTGATGTTCACACCCAGGAAGTCCACGCCCAGATCCCCGTACTCGGCGTGCACCTCGTCCAACACCGGCTGCTCCGCCCGACACGGGCCACACCAGCTCGCCCAGACGTTCACCACCAGGATGCGACCCTCGAACTCCGACAACGACAGCTCGTCGCCCTCGAACGTGGTCCCCGACACCTCCGGCGCCGCCGCGCGGTCACCGGCCTCGAACACCGTCGCGCTACCGTCACCCGAGATGAACCGGTCCTCCTCACCCCCCGCCTCGATCTCCGTTCCCCCGGCACAACCGGACAGGACGAGAACAGCCGACAGCGCTACGGCCGACAGGGACGGCACGGCACGACGGCGTCGCGTACCTGTGCTGGTACTGGGCATCGAGGGGACCTCGCGAACCGGGTGTGAACAGGGCGGACTACAACAACGACAAAGTGTAGTAGATGCCCTGGGGCCCGCTCAGCCGCCCCGACCGGAGTGAGGACACACGTCAGGGGCGATGCTGGGGAAACATCGCCCCTGAGCGGTCTGCGGATCGGGCGCCGGGCCACAGGGCCCCGCACCCGGGTCCGGTCCGGCCTGTCAACCAGCCTCCACGAAAGCCTCGCGGAGGTAGTCGTGCACGGCCCGTTCGGGGACCCGGTAGGAACGCCCCACGCGAATCGCGGGGAGAACTCCCGAATGCACCATTCGGTAAACGGTCATCTTGGACACACGCATGATCGTGGCGACCTCCGCCACGGTCAGGAACCTGACCTCTTCGAGAGGTGGTTTGCTCCCGTTCATCTTCCGCCGCCCTCATTCCCGGACGTGAGCACTTGTCTACCGTTCAGCCCTGGCGTGTCCGACGGTGGTCGGGAGATCCGGCACGTTCGTGCCCGTCCCACCGACACGCCAGCGTGTCATGCTGTCACTACTGACACGTCCGTTTTCAGAGTAGAGCCGAGTTCCCCTCTGCGGAAGGTCGTTCGTGCCCTCTTCGGAGCCACGCGTTGACCGGGGGGCAGTTGAGGTTTAACGGTGGGTATAAATGGCCGACCCCGCTCAAAGCAGACCCGCTCTCGCCAACACGTAGTCGCGCAACGGCGCGTAGTCCTCGGGCAGATATCCGTCGTCGAGGGGCACGGTGACCAGGAGTTTCCCCTCGTGTTCGGCGAGGAACAGCGCGGGGTCGTTGCAGTCGGCGAAGCCCACCGTCGGCACCCCCGCCTCCCCCGCGGCACCCGCGAACCCGTGGTCGGCGATGACCAACTGCGGCCAAGGCTCACCCCGGTCCGCGAGCTCCGTCAGGATCGCCCGCATCGCGAAGGGGTGGTGGCTGTGCCGGGGCAGGTGCCCGTCCGTCACCAGCGCCACGTCGTCCCGCCAGACCACGATCCGGCGGTGGGGCGGACGTTCGGTGGTGACCTCGTAGGAGTAGCCGCCCGCCGCCGAGAGGACCTTGCAGCCGCGTCCGACCAGCGCGTCCTTCCACGCCTGGTAGGTCTCCCGGAGGTTGCGCGGATGCCCGGTCGCGAACAGCACGTTCTCCTGGCGTTCGGCCGCCAGGGCCAGGCGGTCGGCGAGGGCCTCCAGGGCGTCGATCGTCAGGTCGGGGTCGATCGTGTCGATCCCCCACACGTACTCCTCGTCGCCCACCACACCGCAGCGCTTGTTCATCAGGGCCAGGACCTCGGAGTAGGTCCAGTCGTGCGAGAAGGTCAACCCGAACTGGTGGTACGGGTCCTTCTGCACGAGTCTCCGGTAGTGGCGCAGGTTGTTCTGCCGTGGGGTGTCGACGTGCCCCGCGATCCCCGTGCGAACCAGATAGGTGATGAGTTCGGCGCGTGTCGGCGGCGTCACCTGCGTTCCCCTTCCTCGTCTGCGCGGCGAGACGGTGAAACGCCGCGCGACCACCACGGCGTCGGCTCCTGTTCGCCCGGTATTCATCCCCTTCCTACCCGCTGAACGCCAGCCACGCGGCGATCGAGCAGATTTCACCGTGGTGTGACCCGAGGACGCGACGGGGTCGGCGGGGGCCGGGGTTCAGAGGGTGGGATCGATCCCGTGGCTGGGGAAGACGGCGGTGCGGGTGGCGTGGATGGCCCGGTCGACCGGGTCACCCGGGTCGTACCCCTGCTCGAAGGGGGCGAAGGAGACCCCCCGGCCGTCCGTCATGTAGAGCGGAGCCAGCTCGCCGGTGCGCTGGCGCACGAAGTCGCGCCACCCCTGCGGTGTCTCGAGGTCCGGGTCGATGGGCGATCCCGCCGCCTCGGCGAGCAGGTGGGTCCAGGCCCTGGGTACGACGTGGACCAGGCCGTAGCCGCCGCCGCCGAAGAGCAGCCAGCGGCCGCCCGCGGTCTTGCGGGCCAGCTTGTGCAGCTCCTCGTAGGCCCGGCGCTGGCCGTCCACACTGAGGGTGAGGTTGGCCAGGGGGTCGAGGGCGTGGGTGTCGCACCCCTGCTGGGTCACCAGGATCTCGGGCTGGAACTCGTGCAGCAGCGGCGGGACCACGGCGTCGAAGGCGCGGTGCCAGCCGGTGTCGCCGGTGCCCGCGGGCAGGGCGACGTTGACCGCGTACCCCTCCGCGTGGGGTCCGCCGACCTCAGAGGCGTGCCCCGTGCCGGGGAACAGGGTCGCGGGGGACTCGTGCAGGCTGATCGTGAGAACCCGGGGGTCGTCGTAGAACGCGTTCTGGACGCCGTCGCCGTGGTGCACGTCCACATCGACGTAGGCCACGCGCTTGGCGCCCTGCTCAAGGAGCCAGGCGATGGCCAGGGCGGGGTCGTTGTAGACGCAGAACCCCCACGCGTTGCCGTGCATGGCGTGGTGGAGGCCGCCCGCGATGTTGGCGGCGTGCGCGCTCTGCCCGGTCCACACGGCCTTGGCGGCGGCCACCGAGGCCCCGGCGATCAGCGCGGAGGCCTCGTGCATGTGCGGGAACACGGGGTTGTCGGTGGTGCCGAGCATGTGGGTGTCGTCGGGTTCCAGGGTCCGGCCCGCCCGTTTGACCGCCTCGACGTAGGCGGGATCGTGCACCAGGGAGAGAAGCTCGTCCGAGGCGGGCTCCACGTCCAGGAGGTCCACCCCGGCTCCGTCGAAGACCCCGAACGCCCGGCTGAGCGCCATGGTCAGCTCGACCCGGATCGGCGCCATCGGGTGCTGCGGCCCGAAGTCGTAGGTGGTGAGTCCCTCGTCCCATGCCACCCGAAGCGAGCAGGACGTGCGCCCTCCCATGTGGTGACCCCCGTTTCAGGTGTGCGTGCTCCGAAGCACACAGTACGCAAGGACCGGCTCGGGCTGAACCCCGGGGCGGCCTCGGCTTCCGGGCCGTGGCAGCGCGAGCGGACGCCGGGAACGTGAACGGCCCCGGAAGGGGTGAGTCCCCTCCGGGGCCGCGGGGCCCATGACGGCGGTTCCGCCGCCGCGCGCTCCTAGTCGTTCTCCATCTTGTAGTAGCAGGACTGGTACGTCTCCCCGGCCTTCAGGTTCTTGGTGCCGTGGAGTGGCTTGCTCAGTCCGCCCTCGGTGGAGGTGATCATGAGCCGGTACTCGCCCGGGTCGAGCTCGATCTTCATGACGTCGCCGTCGTCGAAGCACGAGTTGCCGGTGGGCGGCGACGTGTAGATCTTGCAGTCGTCACAGGCGTCGGTGAACTCCTCGCCGTGGACCCCGTCCGGGCCCACGTACAGGAAGTGCATCTCCTCCGGCGAGTTGTTGGTGAACTCGATGACGACCTTGTCGCCGTTCCCGGTGCTGGTGGGGCTCATGTCCGAGATCGGGGAGTCGCCGAAGAGGGTCTTGACGTCCATCTTCTGTTCGACGCGGCCTGCGCCGATGTGCCTGGTGAGCTTCTCGACGTCGTCGGTCTCGTAGTCGGGGTAGCTGGCCTCCAGGTACTCGACGGTCTCGTCGGCGTCGTCGAGGTCACCGGAGTCGACCTGTGCCCAGCCGCAGTTGAGGGCGGCGTCGGGGCGCTCCTCCTCGATACGTTCGGCGACCGCCGGGGCGGAGTCCCACGAGAGGTCGTCGAACATCCCGATCTGGTCGAAGGCCGAGCACCAGTTCTCCGCCTCGTAGTCGCCGGTGGCCAGGTCGTACAACTCGACGAGGGCGTCGGGCACCTGGGAGGCGGACGGAGTGTCCGCGAAGTCCTCGGCGACGAAGGCGTAGGTCTCCTGCGCCTGCCGGAAGGCCTCGCTGACCTCCTCGGTGACGGTCCCGCCGTACATCTCGTCCGCTTCGGCGGCGAGCTGGGTGGCGTAGTCGAAGTGGATCTCCGCGATGCTGCCGTCCGTGTCCTCCCACTGGGAGCCCGCGTGCGCGAAGTAGTCGGTGTAGGACTCCAGAGCCTGGTCGTAGGCCTCGTTGTTCACGTCGGACTGCGCACGGCGCAGGATCTGGCAGGCCTCACTGCCCTCGCGCGCCCTGTTCATGAGGGACGGCGACATGGACAGCTGGAACCCGCCCTCGACCTGGCCGTAGACGTCGATCGCGGTGTCGCAGTCGCCCTTGGCGTGGGCGGCGTCGGCGACCCGGAGCCGCCACTCACCGGTCTGCCAGACACCCACCAGGGACAGTGCCATGACCACCACGAGGCAGGCTGCCAGGACGACCGGCTTGGACCCGGCCGTGGGCTCTTCGCCCCGGGCCATGAGCCTCCGGTCGTGCTTGCGCCCGGCGAAGAGACCGTGCACGACGGTGACCAGAATCCAGACCAGCAGGCTGGGCGCCCAGGTCAGCAGGTTGTCGGCGGCGCCCATGAGGGCGGCCGTGACCAGCAGGCCGATGGTGACGGCCAGGTTGATCCCGAAGAACACCCAGCTGCGCAGGTAGAAGTAGCCCGCGCCGACACCGGACAGGTTCAGCAGCGCGGCGCGCAGGCCCGCCTTGGACTTGAAGAGGCCCAGCGGGGGCAGGGGCGGCGGGGGCGGTGGAGGTCCGCCGAACTGTCCGCCGGGCGGCATCGCGCCGGGGGGCATCCCGCCGGGCGGCGGTCCTCCCGGGGGCGGACCGAGGGGCGGGTTGCCGCCGGAGGGCGCTCCGGCGGGCGGGGGCCCGCCGAACTGACCGGGCGGGGGCCCGACCGGTCCGCCGGGGCCGCCCGGGCCCGCGGGGGGCTGGGGGCCGCTGGGGGCTCCGGGGCCCGCCGGGCCGCCGGGGGGAGGTCCTCCCGGGCCGGAGCCCAGGGGGCGCTGGCCCCCGGAGGGCGGCCCGGAGGGTGGTCCGCCGGGCGGTTGGCCGCCGGGTGGCGGCTGACCGCCGGACGGGTTCCGGGCCGCGGGGTTACCGCCCCCGGGACCGCCGCCGGGGACCGGGGGCGGGGGGACGGACCCGGGCTGACCCGGGAAGTTGGACGAATCCGAAGGGGGTGGAGGAGTGGTCATGGGGCCCCGAAATCAGTGAGGGGAAGACGTACGCGATCGGAATCGCAGAGGGGCGCGCCCTCTTATCCCGACTTTATTCGTCCGGTAGGACGCAATGTCCGACACCTCATGACCAGAAGAGCCAGCATTTCACGTAGTGATTCGCGTCACGTTCCCTCCCGCTCAGCTCTCCGAGAGGTCCCTGCTGCGGTCCCGTGCCGCCTCGATCGCGTCCGTGAACGCCGTCCGCACCCCGTGTCGTTCCAGCTCGCGCAGGGCGGCGGCGGTGGTGCCACCCGGAGACGTGACGGCCTCGCGCAGGACCACGGGGTGTTCGCCCGACCCGTCGAGCATCGCCGCCGCCCCGGTGATCGTCTGCCCCACGAGGCGCTGGGCCGTGGCCCTGGGCATCCCCATGGCCACTCCGGCCTCGATCATGGTCTCGGCGATGAAGTAGAAGTAGGCCGGTCCGCTGCCGGAGATGGCGGTCACCGTGTCCATGTGCCGCTCCCCCACCCGGAGCACCTCGCCGACCGCGCCGAGCAGCTCCTCGGCCCGGTCCAGGTGCCCGGCCCCGGCGTAGGAACCACCGGAGACGGCCGTCATGCCCCGCCCCATGAGCGCGGGGGTGTTGGGCATCGCGCGCACGACGGGGACCCCCGGGGCCAGGTGGTTCTCCATCACGGCGGTGGTCAGCCCCGCCGCCACCGAGATGACCAGGTGCCCGTCCGACACGTGCGGGGACAGCTCCTCCAGCAGGGCCGACATGTCCTGCGGTTTGAGGGCGAGCAGCAGGGTGTCCGCGCGCTTGGCCGCGTCCACCGCCGGGACCGTCTCGACCCCGTGACGGGCGCGCAGCTCGGCCGCGTGCTCCTCGCGCGGCTCCGTGACGAGCACGTCCGCCGGTGCGTGACCGCGGGCCAGCAGACCCGCGAGCAGCGCCTCGCCCATCTTCCCTGCACCGATGATCGCGATCATTAGGGGTCCTCTCTGCGCGTTCACTCCACGCTAGCCCCTGGGAGGGCTCCGCGAGGACCCGTCGTCCCACAGGGTGGACGGTCACACTCCGAGGGGCGGCCGACCGGCCGGTCTCAGCCCCCTGCCGTGCCCTCGTCGTCGGCCGTGCCGCCCTGGTCCACCGAGAAGCGCCGGGGCGGGGTCTGCGGGCGTCGGCGCAACAGTGCGATGCGCTCACGGCGGCCCAGCGCGGGTTCGGGCTCGGGCGGCCCCTGGGCGAAGTGCAGCCGGGTGAAGGCCAGCGCCTCGGCCAGCTCGCGCAGGCGCGCCTGCCGGTCCACGGCCTTGCGGGTGCTGACCTCCAGCACCAGCTGCCCCTCGTAGCCGCTGCCCGCGAGGTGTTCGAGCAGTTCGGCGACGGGCTGGCTCCCGCGCCCGGGGATCAGGTGCTCGTCCAGGTTCTGGCCGCCGAAACCGTCCGCGACGTGTACGTGGGAGAGCCGGTCGCCCAGCCGTCTGGCCATGTCCATGGCGTCGGAGCCGGACATGGCGGTGTGCGACAGGTCGAGGGTGACGTCCGGGTAGTCCCGGTCCAGCGGGTTCCAGCTCGGCGCGTACGGAACGACCTCGCGGTCGCGCACCCGCACCGGGTACATGTTCTCGACGGCGAAGACCACGTCGGTCTCCTGCTGCATGCGGGCCACGCCGTTCTCGAAGTCGCGGGCGTACTCGCGCTGCCAGCGGAAGGCCGGGTGCACCACGATCGCCTTGGCCCCGAGTGCCTCCGCCATCTCCTTGGACCGGACGAGCTTGCCCCAGGGTTCGCGGCCCCACACGCGCTGTGTCAGCACGAGACAGGGCGAGTGGATCGCGGTCACGGGCATCTGGTGGTAGTCCGAGAGGCGCCGGAGGAGTTCGGTGTCCTGGCTGGCCGGGTCGGAGGACACGAGGACCTCCACGCCGTCGTACCCCAGCTTCGCGGCGATCTCGAACGCGGCCGGGGTCTTCTCCGGGTAGACCGACGCCGACGAGAGGACCACGGGCGCGTCTGGGACCTGGATAGGGCTCACGCGTTCCAGGGTATGCGCTTCGCGGCGATCTGGCGCGTGCGGCCTCCCGAATCCGGCGTGGCGAGGACGCCCGCGGGCGGCGGAAGGGGAGGTCGTGCGCGGCGGACGGCCGCCCCCGGGATACCGGGAGCGGCCGTGGCGGATTCAGTGGCGCGCGCGGTGGCGCGGTGGCGCGGCGGTCGGGCTCACAGCCGCACGGCGCCCGCCAGGTTGTAGCGGGTCACGTCCCGCTCGGCGATCTTCCCGCCGGAGCTCGGGGCGTCGATCATGCGATCGCCGCCGAGGTAGATGGCGACGTGGTAGGCGTATCCGCCCCCGTCGGTCCAGTACAGGACGTCGCCGCGCCGGGCCTTGGAGTAGCTCACCCGGGTCCCGGACCGGACCTGGTCGTGGGCCACGCGGGGCAGGCTCACCCCGGCCTGCTTGAAGGAGTGCTGCACGAGCCCGGAGCAGTCGAAGGAGTTCGGGCCGGTCCCGCCCCAGGCGTAGGGCTTGCCCTTCTGCTCCTCCGCCGCGGCGATGGCCTTGTCCACGGCGCTGGCAGACAGGGACTGGTGGACGCGTTCGGGTTCCGGGGCGCTCTCGGCGCTCTGCCGGGGGACCGCGGCCGCGGCTCCGGACGCGGGATGGTCGGCGGGCTGGGCCAGCGCGGGGGCTCCCCCCGCGGCGAGGGCGGCCGCGAGGACGGTGACGACGAGTGCGCGCGGCGTGCGCCGCGCCTGGACGGCTGCGGCCTGGCATCCCGGGTTGGCGGTGGAACGACAGGCCCGCGCTGGCTCGTGGTGTCGGGGTTCTCGCATGACGTGATGCTCCCTGAAGGTGCGCCGGAGGCCGCCCGCACCGCTGTGACGCGGGTCTCGTCGCCAACGACTCACCACCATTGGTCACACAGACCCCAGGGAAAATCACTCTCCGTAGCCTAATCAGCATCCAAAGAGGGTAAAGACCACTTGACCTCGGCGGGCAAACCGGTCGTCGTGCGAACAAACGACCGACTGCCGCCGAGGCCAGTCACCACGAGTGACGAACCGCTACGGCTGCGGGACGTTCAGGGCGGAACGGACGAAGTCGGTCGTCGCCGCCATGCCGAGGTTGTTCGGGTGGATCGGCGCGCCGTCCTCGGGGATCAGCCCCTCCACCCAACGGGTGCTGGAGCCCTGGCAGACGTCGTGCCCGCGCTCGAAGGTGTCGACGAAGACCGCGCCCTGCGCCTCGGCCTCCTCCTTGAGCATCGCGTTCAGCGCGGTCTGGGCCTCGTCCAGGAACGGGACGTCTCCCCGGGAGATCGGGGTGCTGGGCCAGCATCCGCCGCTCGCCGGCAGGATCTGGAGGTAGCCGACGCTGAGCACCGTGGCGTTCGGGCTGCGCTCCGCGATGTCCGCGTACACGCCCGAGACCTCGCCCCGAAGCCCCTCGATCCGGTGGTCGAGTTCGTCACCGTAGTAGTCGGAGCACGGGCTGCCCAGCGGGTTGGTCAGACTGCGCTTGGCGCACTCGAGGAGCACCTCGGAGAAACCGAAGTCGTTCCCGGCGATACCCACCGTGACCAGGTCGGTCTCCGGACGGAGCGCCTCCAGCTGCGCCGGGGTGTCGTCGAACTGCGCCTCGTACAGGTGGCGCATGACGGCGCCGGAACAGCTGACGTCGGTGAGGTCGGCGATCCCGAGCTCGTCGGCGAGGCGCTTGGGGTAGTTGACCGAGGACTGCATGCAGCCCAGGAGCGGCATGTTGGCCTGGGCCTGGACCAGCGGCCCGGCGACGAAGGAGTCGCCGATGGCGACGTAGTGCTCGAAGGCGGCCGCCTCGACGGTCTCGGCCGCCTCGGTCTCGGCGGCGACGGGCGCGGTGGCCAGCGACAGGCCCAGCGTGGCCAGGGCCAGCGGGGCGGTGAGCCGGGCGAGGCGTCGCAGCGTACCGGGACGGTGGGCGTCCCGGGCCGCGCGGGGGGCGGCGGGGGTGCGGTTCGTACGGAACACGAGGGGATTCCTCTCTCCAAGGAGCGGGGGCACAGGAGTGTTCGGACCGTGGGGAGAGAGTGACTCTCCCCACACATTCTCTAACATGACTGACGAAACCCTTGACCTAACCGGTAGGTAACTTTCTTGTGTCGCGGCGGCCGCTCCGGTTCCAGGCGGTCCTGTCACCCCCAGCCGTTAGCGTGTCGACCATGGCGAAAGCAGCGAAGACGACGTTCCGGTGCGCCGAGTGCGGGTGGACCACCCTCAAGTGGGTGGGTCGCTGCGGCGAGTGCCAGGCGTGGGGCACCGTGGAGGAGGCCGGGGCACCCGCCCCCATGGCGGTCGCGGCCGCGCCGGTGACCTCCCGGGCCCGCCCCATCACCGAGATCAGCGTGGAGAGCGCCGAGGCGGTTCCCACCGGGGTCGACGAGCTCGACCGGGTCCTGGGCGGCGGCGCGGTCCCCGGCGGCGTCGTCCTGCTCGCGGGTGAGCCCGGCGTGGGCAAGTCGACCCTCCTCCTGGAGGTCGCGGCCATGCGCGCGGCCAAGGCGCCCGTCCTCTACGTGACCGGCGAGGAGTCGGCGGGGCAGGTGCGCCTGCGCGCCGAACGCCTCGGCGCCCTCTCCGACCAGCTGTTCCTCGCCGCCGAGACCTCGGTCGCCACGCTCGCCAGCCACGTCGACGCGGTGGCCCCCCAGCTGCTGATCGTGGACTCGGTGCAGACCATGGTCTCCCCGGAGGCCGCCGGCGTCCCGGGCGGCGTCACCCAGATCCGACAGGTCACCGGCGCCCTCATCCAGATCGCCAAGGAGCGCGGCATCGCGACCGTGCTGGTCGGCCACGTCACCAAGGACGGTTCCATCGCCGGTCCCCGCCTCCTGGAGCACCTGGTGGACGTCGTCCTGCACTTCGAGGGCGAACGCCACTCCCAGCTGCGCCTGCTGCGCGCGGTCAAGAACCGCTACGGGCCGACCGACGAGATCGGCGTCTTCGAGCTCACCGAGAAGGGCATCCACGGGCTGCCCGACCCCAGCGGCCTCTTCCTCACCGAACGGACCGATCCGGTACCGGGCACCTGTGTGACCGTCACCCTGGAGGGGCGGCGCCCCCTCATCACCGAGGTCCAGGCGCTGGTCGCCCCGACGCCTCTGCCCGCGCCCCGACGCGCCACCTCCGGCCTGGACACCTCACGGGTGAACATGATCCTCGCCGTGTTGGAGAAGCGCACCGGCATGAAGCTGGCGAGCATGGACGTGTACGCCTCCACCGTGGGCGGAGTGAAGCTGGGCGAGCCGTCCGTGGACCTGGCGCTGGCGCTGGCCGCCGCCAGCTCCAACAACGACGTCGCGCTTCCGAGCGGGTTCATCGCGGTCGGGGAGGTGGGGTTGGCCGGTGACGTGCGCAGTGTGAACGGTGTGCGCCGCCGGGTCGCCGAGGCGCAGCGCCTGGGCTTCACGCAGGCGGTGGTACCCAAGAACTTCGGCGACCCGGTGCGGGGCATCCGCGTGCACGAGGTCGAGGAGCTCAGCGAGGCACTGTCCTGGGTGCGGCGGCGCGGCCGCCGCCGGGACTCCCCGTCCGACTCCTCGGACGACTAGAAGTCGAAGATGGCGCCCTTGGCGTTGGCCATCTGGCACGCGTTGCCGAAGGTCTCCTCGTAGTCCTCGGCCCCGGTGACCCGGACGGTGACCGGGCGGTACTCCATCGTGCAGGCGCCGTTGGGGTTGGCCATCACGCTGGCGATGTCACCGTGTTGCGCGATGAGGCCGCAGGCCTCCTCGGCGCGCGGGTGGTCGCCGCCGGCCGGGTCGCACTCTAGGGTGGCCGCGCGGGCCCAGCTCATGGCGGTCTCGCCCCGGTGCTCGACGCCGCCGAGGACCTCCAGGGTGTACCGGGTGCTCCGCTCGTCGGCGGAGGCGGGCGCGGCCGCGACCACGGAGAGGGCGACGGCGGCGGCACAGGTCAGGGCGGTGGCCATACGATTCACTGGAACTCCCGAGACGAGACGAGAAGACGTTTCGACACGAATGGTAGCCACCTAGTGACCAAGAGTGGTGCTTTTTGTGCGAACCGATACCGTCCGGGGCCCGATCGGGCCCCGGCGGCGCGGGTCAGGCCTTGAGCTGAAACACGAGCTGGTCGACGCTTCCGACGTGGTCGCCGCGCAGGTTGGCCTTGTACCAGCCGGGCTGGGCCTTGGTCCCGCCGCTTCGGCAGTCGGTGAAGGAACGCTCCAGGTCCCACGTCAGGGTGTACTCGTGCGGACGCCCCTGGGCGAGCTGGCGCTCCTCCTTGCTGTTGCCCTCCACGCAGTCGGCGGAGGAGTAGATGCGGTCGTCACCGGAGTCCAACCGGAGCTCCATCGCCTCGGGGCCCACGTCCACGGTGCAGGTCTGCTCGGCCACGTTGACCACGGTCACCTTGAACTCGGGCTTGGCGCCGCCTCCGTAGACCTCCCGCTCCTTCTCCGCGAACTCGAAGGTGACGAAGACGTCCTGGGGGCGGCAGTGGTCCTCGGGGCGCTCGGGCGCCGCGGCGTCGGCCGACCCCCCTCCGGAGCCGTCCTCGGAGTCGTCCCCGTCCTCCTCGCCCTCGGACGGCGAGGCGGAGGCGGAGGCCGACGGGGAGGGTGAGGGCGAGGGGTCCGCGTCCTCGTCGCTCGCGGCGTCGGAGGGCTCGTCCTCGGGGGCGCTGGCGGAGGCCTCGGGCTCCTCGACGGCCGCCTGGGAGCCCGTCGTCTCACCGCCGTCGGAGGTGTTGCGGAAGGCGAGCGCCACCAGGGTGAGTACCAGCATCACGCCGGCCAGCACGAAGGCGCGTCGCTTCCAGTAGGTCTCGCGGCTGACAGGTGCTGGTTGTCCGGTACTTGACGCCATGGGCCGTAGTATTGCGGTTCCGCGTGCCAGCCACCTACTCAACCCGCCGATTTCCCGTTAAAGATGAGCGATAACCCTTACAGCACCGCCGTTCTGGCGTGGTACGAGACCAACGCCAGGGATCTGCCCTGGCGCCACCCCGACGCTTCCGCGTGGTCCGTCCTGGTCAGCGAGATCATGCTCCAGCAGACCCCCGTCGTGCGGGTCCTGCCCGCGTGGGAGGCCTGGATGGAGCGCTGGCCCACCCCCGCCCACCTGGCCAAGGAGCCGTCGGGCGAAGCCGTGCGCATGTGGAACCGGCTCGGTTACCCGCGCCGGGCGCTGCGCCTGCACGCCTGCGCCGTGGCCATCACCGAGGAGCACGGGGGCGAGGTCCCCGACGACCACGCGACCCTGCTGTCGCTCCCGGGTGTCGGCGCCTACACGGCGGCGGCGGTCGCGAGCTTCGCCTACGGACAGCGGCACGCCATTCTGGACACCAACGTGCGCCGGGTCCTGGCCAGGACCGAAACCGGGATTCAGTACCCCCCGAAAGCCCAGACCAAGGCGGAGACCGCCCTGGCCGAACGGCTCCTTCCCCCGACCCCGTCCGTGGCGGCCCGTTGGGGCGTGGCCGTGATGGAGCTGGGCGCCCTGGTCTGCACGGCCCGCTCACCGCGCTGCGCCGACTGCCCCATCGCCGGACAGTGCGCCTGGAAGGCCGCCGGGAAGCCCGCCCACGACGGCCCTCCCCGGCGGGGACAGACCTACGCGGGCACCGACCGGCAGGTGCGCGGCAAGCTCCTCGCCGTGCTGCGCGCCTCGCGTGAACCGGTGGTCAAGGACGCCCTCGACGCGGTCTGGGACGACGGCGTCCAACGCGAGCGCGCCCTCGACGCCCTGGTCTCCGACGGCCTCGTCGATCCCCTGGACGACGGCCGGTACGCCCTTCCCGGGTAGCCGGGCGCCCTCCCCCGAGGAGCGCCCGGTCCCGCCGTGCTCAGTTCGTCCGGGCGTCGAGCGCCCCGGCCCCCTCGGCGTCGAACTCCGCCTGGGTGCCACCGAAGGCTCCGCTGCACGGCGCGCCCGGCTCGGGCGCGGCGGGGCTCTGCTCGTACTCCAGCAGGAAGTCGGACAGTCGCGGGTCGGCCGGGTCCTCCAGGGCGATCCGGGCTCCCCAGGCCGAGGCCACCACCGGCGCGGGCAGGTCGTCCATCGGGCTGAGCAGCACGTAGGAACCCGGTGAGTGGTGTGCGGCCAGCACGGCCACCTCGTCCGGGGACAGCCCCGGGTCGTGGGTGATCCACACCGCCCCGTGCTCCAGGGAGTGCACGGCCGCCTCGGTGAGGACCGGCTCGTCGTACACCCCGCAGTTCTGCCAGAACTCGTAGTGCTCGCCGCCCACCGGCGGGTGCTGCTCGTAGTCGACGCTCACGCCGGTGTCGACGTGGTTCTTGGACAGGTCGTCGAAGGTCTCGACCCCGCCGGAGGCGGGCTGGCCTCCCCCGAACCCGCCGTACAACCAGACGCCACCGAGCACCGCTCCGCCCACGAGGACCAGCGCCAGGGCGACACCGCCCGCGACCAGCCACGGGGCGGCCGACCCTCCGCCGGACGGCGGCCCCGGAGGGGGTCCGGGCGCACCCGGGTAGCCCTGCGGCGGATATCCGGGAGGGGGCCCCTGGTGGGGCGGGCCCTGGTACGGGGTTCCGGGCGGGGGCGCCTGGTGCGGGTACCCGGCACCGGGGGGCGGACCCTGTCCGTGGGCCCCCGGGTGAGACCACCCCGGTGGCGCGTAGCCGGGCGGCGGCCCCTGAGGGGCCTGGCCCGGGGGCGGCCCCGGCGGCACGTGGCCCGCCGGAGGCCCCTGAGGGGCGTCGTAGGGCCCCGGGGAGCCCTGAGGGGTCGGGGCGCCGGGAGGCACCGGCTGAGGCGGCGGAAAGCCGTCCGGGCGGGGTTCGTTTGGAGTGGCCACGGACGGCACCCTAACGCCCGGGCCCCTCCCCTCGCCTCCGGAGACGACGACGGGGGCACCCCCGAAGGGATGCCCCCGTCCTCAGACCGGCACCGGCAGGCGACCGGTCGGCGTCACTACTCGCCCTTGGCGGCGGACTCCACCTCGGGGGTGTCCGGCACCGCGGAGGGCTTCGGCACACCCTTGAAGGTGAACTTGGCGTCCGTGCCCTCTCCCTCGGCGTCGATCACGACGATCTGGCCCGCCTTGAGGTCGCCGAAGAGGATCTTCTCGGAGAGCTGGTCCTCGATCTCCCGCTGGATCGTGCGACGCAGCGGCCGCGCACCCAGGACCGGGTCGAACCCGCGCTCGGACAGGATCTGCTTCGCCTTGGGGCGGAGCTCGATGCCCATGTCCTTCTCCTTGAGCCGGTTGTCCAGGCTCGTGATCATCAGGTCGACGATCTGGAAGATCTCCTTCTCCGTCAGCTGGTGGAAGACGATGACGTCGTCCACACGGTTGAGGAACTCCGGCCGGAAGTTGGTCTTGAGCTCCTCGCTGACCTTGGCCTTCATCCGCTCGTAGTTGGTGTTGGCGTCGTCCTCCTTAGCGAAGCCCATGGCCTGGCCCTTGGAGATGTCCCGCGTACCCAGGTTGGTCGTCATGATGATGACCGTGTTCTTGAAGTCGACGTTGCGACCCTGGGCGTCGGTGAGACGACCCTCCTCCAGCACCTGGAGCAGGGAGTTGAAGATGTCGTTGTGGGCCTTCTCGATCTCGTCGAACAGGACCACGGAGAACGGCTTGCGGCGCACCTTCTCGGTGAGCTGGCCGCCCTCCTCGTAGCCGACGTAGCCGGGAGGCGAGCCGAACAGCCGCGAGACCGTGTGCTTCTCCATGAACTCGGACATGTCGAGCTGGATCAGCGCGTCCTCGTCCCCGAACAGGAACTCGGCCAGGGTCTTGGACAGCTCGGTCTTACCCACACCGGACGGGCCGGCGAAGATGAACGAACCGCCGGGGCGCTTGGGGTCCTTCAGACCGGCGCGGGTACGGCGGATCGCCTGGGAGAGCGCCTTGATGGCGTCCTCCTGGCCGATGACCCGGCGGTGCAGCTCGTCCTCCATGCGCAGCAGGCGCGAGCTCTCCTCCTCGGTCAGCTTGAAGACCGGGATACCGGTGGAGGCGGCCAGGACCTCGGCGATGAGCTCCTCGTCGACCTCGGCCACGACGTCCATGTCGCCGGCCTTCCACTCCTTCTCCCGCTGCGCCTTCTTGTTGAGCAGTTGCTTCTCGTCGTCGCGCAGGGACGCGGCCTTCTCGAAGTCCTGCTCGTCGATCGCCGACTCCTTGTCGCGGCGCACACCGGCGATCTTCTCGTCGAACTCGCGCAGGTCCGGCGGCGCGGTCATCCGGCGGATGCGCATCCGCGAACCGGCCTCGTCGATGAGGTCGATCGCCTTGTCCGGCAGGAAGCGGTCGCTGATGTAGCGGTCCGCCAACTGCGCGGCGGCCACCAGGGCGCTGTCGGTGATGGACACGCGGTGGTGCGCCTCGTAACGGTCGCGCAGGCCCTTGAGGATCTCGATGGCGTGCGTGATCGTCGGCTCGTCCACCTGGATCGGCTGGAAGCGGCGCTCCAGCGCGGCGTCCTTCTCCAGGTACTTGCGGTACTCGTCGAGCGTGGTCGCGCCGATGGTCTGGAGCTCACCCCGGGCCAGCATGGGCTTCAGGATGGAGGCGGCGTCTATGGCACCCTCCGCCGCGCCCGCTCCGACCAGCGTGTGCAGCTCGTCGATGAACAGGATGATGTCGCCGCGGGTGCGGATCTCCTTGAGCACCTTCTTCAGGCGCTCCTCGAAGTCACCGCGGTAGCGGCTGCCCGCGACCAGGGCGCCCAGGTCCAGCGTGTACAGCTGCTTGTCCTTGAGCGTCTCGGGGATCTCGCCCTTGACGATCTTCTGGGCCAGGCCCTCGACCACGGCGGTCTTACCGACACCGGGCTCACCGATGAGCACCGGGTTGTTCTTGGTGCGCCGTGAGAGCACCTGCATGACGCGCTCGATTTCCTTGTCCCGGCCGATGACCGGGTCGAGCTTGGACTCGCGCGCGGCCTGCGTCAGGTTGCGGCCGAACTGGTCCAGCACCAGCGAGGTGGAGGGGGTGGACTCGGAGGAGGCGCCGGTGGCCTGCGGCTCCTTGCCCTGGTACCCGTGCAGCAGCTGGATGACCTGCTGGCGGACGCGGTTGAGGTCCGCCCCGAGCTTCACGAGGACCTGGGCGGCGACGCCCTCGCCCTCGCGGATCAGGCCCAGCAGTATGTGCTCGGTACCGATGTAGTTGTGGCCGAGCTGAAGCGCCTCGCGCAGCGACAGCTCAAGGACCTTCTTGGCGCGCGGGGTGAAGGGAATGTGTCCCGACGGCGCCTGCTGGCCCTGACCGATGATCTCCTCGACCTGCTGCCGAACCGCTTCGAGGCTGATACCAAGGCTCTCGAGAGCCTTGGCGGCGACACCCTCACCCTCGTGGATGAGGCCGAGCAGGATGTGCTCCGTACCGATGTAGTTGTGGTTGAGCATCCTGGCCTCTTCCTGAGCCAGAACCACCACTCGCCGCGCGCGGTCGGTAAACCTCTCGAACATGTCTCGTCGCTCCTCTACAGAGCGGTCAGGCAGGGACGGTGACGACCGACCCGACTCTTCCGCATATAGGCCCCACAGGGATTAACCGCCCCGGGGAGCACTGTCGCACCCGCCCACCCGACGGCGGATGCCGACAAGGTGGACGTCTCCGTACGGCCGACCGCAGCCGTCCGTGCCAGAGACTTTCCCCGACGATAGGGCGTTCACCCAACATCCAACTACCAATTGGGGCGTCAGATTTCCCTGTACGCCGAAGGCGAACGGCCCGGGACTCCCCTCCATCACGAGAGTGCCCGGGCCGCACGTGCGTAAGCCCGATTATCGGCTCTTAGCGAACAAGCGGAAGCCGTGTTGTTCTTCAAGCGGAAATGGACCGGACCATCTCCCGGAGTGACCCGGTCTTCCCGGGTCGGCCCGTGGGCGCCCCACCCCGACGGTTGGGCCGGGGTCGGCTCCTCGCGCTCGCGGGCCCCTCACTCGGCGACGCGGACCGTGCCGCGCGCCGTCGCACCGGCGCGACCGCGAACGTCTCGCGGGACGCGGGTCCCGGGCGTGTCACTCCACCCGCACCGCCCCTCGCCGTCAGCGGTGGGGATCGCGAATCCGGGTCGGACACCTCCCCGGCGTCGGGCCGGGGTCCGCCCCGCAGGGCCTCACGCCCCCGGGGTTGCCCTTGCCGCCCCGGTGTCACAGGCCCGGAGAACGGGCCTCGGGACGAACGGGATGCGGACGCCGATACGGCGCCGCGCGGGGCGAAATGTCGATCTGGACCCACCCCTATTCCGGCGGGTCGGACGGCGTAAACCTAACCCTTGATGGCCTCGTATTCGGCGACGATGGCAGCGGGGATACGGCCACGCTCATTGACGGGCTTCCCGGCGGCCTTCGCCCAGGCGCGAATCTCGGCGCTGCGCTCGCGGCTGGGAGCATTCCGGGTACCACGACGAGCGGTACCGCGAGCCTGCTTCGCGGGGGCCTTGCGGGAGGCCTCGACGAACGGAGTAAGGGCCTCGCGGAGCTTGGCGGCATTACCCGCGCTGAGGTCGATTTCGTACGTCGATCCATCGAGACCGAACGTCACCGTCTCCTCGGCCTCGCCGCCGTCGAGGTCATCGACCAGGAAAACCTGGACCTTCTGTGCCATGGAATCAAACCTTTCAGCAGAGCGGTGTCTCCACACCTGAATATAAAGCTATCTCGCGCGAACGCGAAAGACAATTCCCGGCGTGCCAGAAATCACCTCGGCCCGGGGCGGCCGGATTCGGGGTCGCCGGAGCAGCGCGGGGCCTGTGAGTCGGCCCGCACACGCTGGCCCCCCAGCACTGTTGGTACCGGGGACCGGGTTCAGCGGGGCACCGTATCTAACGAACGTCGGATTCGGCGCGTTCCCCACCCTGGGCAATCGGCGTCTCGTTCGCCGCTTTGGTCTGGTCGACCCCGGCCGCGCCGTTGTCGGCCCCGGCCTCCTCATCCTTCGCCTCGTCGCTGACCAGGCTTCCGTCCATCCTGCGCGGCGCCATCTCCTTGCGCAGCAGCTTGATGACGAAGGCACAGAACACGGTCGCGACAACTACGGGCGGGATGAGCGCGGACAATACGTCGATCAGTCCAGGGGGAAGCACCGATGACAAAAAGTCACCCATCGAAGCGGCCTACCCTTCCTGGTTGTTACTTATTGCAGCAAATACCCGACTCAGTGTCGGGACTGCCCTGGGGGATGGCGCTCCGGCACCGCCGGGCAAACGCATACCAGACATCATAGACATCGTTTGCCCCCGGCATGACACCGGATGTACCGAAGACGGCCCCGCAAAGCCGGATGGTGGCCAATGTCCGATCGACTGTTCCGTCGCCGCGCGGAAGGCCTCCGTCACGGAGTCGGCCCATCGCAGACGGCGTCCCACTAATCCGGGGCGCCGAACGTCCCGTCGTCACTTCACCGGGGAACCGGTGATCCCGACGGGCGCAGGTACACATTACCTGCCTTGTTCCACATCCATACCACCCGGTGCGGTTAAGGACCTACGACCATCAGCGACGATGTGGAGATCCGTTACGAAGGCGAGGCCCACCCTAAGCCGCCTCCCAAAAGCTTTAGCCGGGCGCGCCGGCCGGGGCCTCGTCCAGGTGCACAAGCATCCGGGTGTTCCCCAGGGTGTTGGGTTTGACCCGCTCCAGGTCGAGGAATTCGGCCACGCCCTCGTCATAGGAACGCAGGAGTTCCTCGTAGACGCGGAACGGGACCGGGGTGCCCTGGATCGGGGCAAAGCCGTGTTTGGCGAAGAAACCGGTCTCGAATGTCAGACAGAACACACGGCGTACGCCCAACTCGCGGGCGGTGTCCAGCAGTTCGGTCACGATTCGGTGTCCGACGCCGAAACCGCGCAGGGAGGGGTCCACGGCGACGGTGCGCACCTCCGCCAGGTCCTCCCAGAGGACGTGCAGGGCGCCGCAGCCGACCACGCGGGGACCGCCCACCGGAGCGGGGTCGCCCGCCTGCGGGTCGGGGACGTCCTCCGCCTCGGCCACCCGGAACTCCTGGATGTCCTCGTAGAGGTTGACGGTGCTCTTGGAGAGCACGCGGCGGTCGACGGAGTAGGTGTCGACGAGGCGGCGGATGTGGGTCACGTCGCGCGTCCTGGCGCGACGTACCCGGACATGACGAACGGGCATAGCCGGACCAGACTACGCCCATGCGGCCTCCCCCCGAAACGCTCCTCGTCGGGTGGGAGGGCAGGGCCCTGCCGGGCCGGTATGCCCGCGGTGTCTCCCGGTGTCGGCCGGGTGGCGTCAGATCAGATGAGCTGGCGCCGCGCGGCCCACACGACCGCCTCGATGGGTGTGTTCACTCCCAGCACGTCGCAGATGTTGCGGATGCGACGCCGTAGGGTCCGGGCGCTGAGTTCGAGGTGCCGTGCCGCCACCTCGGTGGTGACACCGGTGGCGATCTCGGCGAGCAGCTCGAGTTCCTCGTGGCTCAGCTCGACCGGGGTGTAGGAACCGTTGAACGCGTTCTCCCTCGACCGGGCCTGAAGGGGAACCACGTTCTCCCTGTGCTCCCGCGGCGCGTGGGTGTTCGGGTCCTCAACGGTACGTCGTACGAGTGTGGCCTGTTCCACTCCGTCCTCCCTCATCCATGTGAGTGCGGAACATCAACTCGTCACCGAGGGGTCGAGTGCGTCGACTGGCTGTCGGCGCGGGCGAGTCCCAGACACCCCGACCGTCCCCCGGCGGCCCCTCTGGCACAGGGGTGGGGGTCGGAGGGGAGCACGAGACGCACGGACCCGGGGGCGTCGCGGCCTGGGACGGACAGGCCACGTCATGGGTACGCGTGCGGCGGGTCCGCGGATCGTGTCTCGACCCGGGCCCCGGCTCACCGTCGTTCTCGAACACTTCGGCAAACTCGCGGACCGAAGTCCGCCCTCAGCACGCTAGGCGGAGCGGATGATACCGTCAAGGCCCAATAAATGACCATGTGTGATGAGGCAAAGCCCCAGAGTCACTCCTTCGCGGGTCGGGAAATATCCTCCCCATCCTGACCTGCGTAAACAATCTTCAACAATGGCCGGTCGTCGGTAACTCGACTTCCTCGGGAAAAACTGGTCTCTACCTCGCGGGACATCCCGTCCTGTCGGGCGGTTTGTGTCGTCTGACCGTTAAGTGAGGCGAATCTCGTGGTCTCCGCCACATTTCCGCCCCGGGTGGTCCCATGAGACGGGGCCGCCGCACCTGTGGTGCGACGGCCCCCGAACCGGTCTTCCGGTCATGCCATCGTCAAATTCTGGCCGAAGCCGATACCGCCTCCGCAGAGGCCTCCGGCTACGCGCCGGAGGGCTTCACGATGGGGAAGAGCACCGTTTCCCGAATGTTCTTACCCGTGAAGGCCATCAGGAGGCGGTCGATGCCGATCCCCACACCGCCGGTCGGCGGCATCCCGTACTCCAGGGCCCGCAGGAAGTCCTCGTCGAGCTGCATCGCCTCGGGGTCGCCGTCGGCGGCCATCAGCGACTGCTCGGTCAGGCGACGGCGCTGCTCGACCGGGTCCACCAGCTCGGAGAAGCCCGTGCCGAGCTCCATCCCGAATCCGATCAGGTCCCACTTCTCGGTGAGCAGCGGGTCCTCGCGATGCTGACGGGTGAGCGGGCTGGTCTCCAGCGGGAAGTCGCACACGAACGTGGGCTGGACGAGCGTGTGCTCCACCAGCTCCTCGAAGACGTGCTCGACCAGCTTGCCCGGGCCCCACTCGTGGCTGTACTCGACCCCCTTGGCCTCGGCCAGGAGACGGACCTCCTCGACCGGCGTCCTCGGGGTCACCTCGGCCCCAAGGGCCTCGGAGACCGCGCCGTACAGGGTGATCCGCGGCCACTCGCCACCGAGGTCGAAGGTCTCCCCGTCGCGCTCGATCGTGGTGGAGCCGAAGACCGCGCGGGCGGCCTCCTGGATGAGCTCGCGGGTCACCTGGGCCACGTCGTCGTAGTCGGCGTAGGCCTGGTAGAACTCCAGCATCGTGAACTCGGGGTTGTGCGTGGAGTCCGCGCCCTCGTTCCGGAAGTTCCGGTTGACCTCGAAGACCTTCTCCAGGCCGCCCACGACCAGGCGCTTCAGCGACAGCTCGGGCGCGATGCGCAGGTACAGGTCCATGTCGTAGGCGTTGATGTGCGTGACGAACGGGCGCGCGGTGGCGCCGCCGTGCACGCGCATGAGCATCGGGGTCTCGACCTCGATGTAGTCGCGGGCGCTCAGCCCCTCCCGGATCGCCCGGATGGCGGCCGAACGGCTGCGCACCATCTGCTGCGACTCGGGGTTGACGATGAGGTCCACGTAGCGCTGGCGCACCCGGGCCTCGGGGTCGGTGAGGCCCTTGTGCTTCTCCGGGAGCGGACGCAGGCACTTGGCCGTCAGCGTCCAGTCGCTCACCAGGATGGACAGCTCGCCCCGGCGGGAGGTGATGACCTCGCCCTCCACGCCCACGTGGTCGCCGAGGTCGACGTCGGCCTTCCAGGCGTCCAGGCTCTCCTTGCCCACCTGGTCCAGGGACAGCATGACCTGCACGTCACCGGTCTCGTCGCGCAGGGTCGCGAAGCACAGCTTGCCGCCGGAGCGGTAGAGCATGACGCGGCCCGCGATGGCGACCCGCGCCCCCGTGTGGGTGTCGGGTTCGAGTCCCTGGTGTTTCTCACGCACGGGACCGATCGACGTCGTCCGCGGGTAGTTCGCGGGGAAGGGGTCGGTGCCCTCCTCCCGGAGACGGTCCAGCTTCTGCCGCCGGACCCGCATCTGTTCGGGCAGGTCGTCATAGTCGTCGTGCGTGTCATTCACGGCCCCGATCCTACCGGCGCCGGGGCGCCCGGAAGCACCGCGAGCGGGCGCCCCCGCGACGTACGGACTCCGCTCGGCGGGGTGGGCGCGGGGGCCGCCCACCCCGGGGGTCAGCCCGCGTTGCGCTCGAAGACCAGGCGCAGCCCGGTGAGGGTGAGCCAGGGTTCGTGGACGTCGACCGTCTCGCACTCGCCGACCACCGTCGGGGCCAGGCCGCCGGTGGCCACCACCGTCACGTCGTCGGGGCGGTCCGTGAGCTCCGTGACCATGCGGTCCACGATCCCGTCGACCTGTCCGGCGAACCCGAAGACGATGCCCGAGCGCAGCGCCTCGGTGGTGTTCTTGGCGATGGCCGAGCGCGGCCGCACGATCTCGACCATGTGCAGCTGTGCCCCGCGCCGGGAGAGGGCGTCCACCGAGATGTCGATGCCCGGTGCGATCGCCCCGCCCACGTACTCGCCCTTGACGCTGACCGCGTCGAAGGTGGTCGCGGTACCGAAGTCCACCACCACACTGGGACCCCCGTAGAGGTGGCTGGCGGCCAGCGTGTTGATGATCCGGTCGCTGCCGACCTCCTTGGGGTTGTCCGTGCGGATGGGGACGCCCGTCTTCACCCCGGGCTCGACGATCACGGCGGGCAGGTCGCCGAAGTGGCGCCGGAACATGTCCCGCATCTCGTGCTGGACGGACGGCACCGTGCAGCACATCGCGATGCCGTCGACCTCGCCCGGGTCTCTCAGGGAGCTGCCGTCGATGAGCCCGCGCAGGACCACCGCCCACTCGTCGGCCGTGCGCCGGGTGTCGGTGCCCACCCTCCAGTGTTCGACGAGGTCCTCGGAGTCGAACAGACCGAAGACCGTCTCGGAGTTGCCGACGTCGATCGCGAGCAGCATTCTGGGGGCCTCACTGGTCGAATTGGTGTGTACCCAAGGAATCTTCCACCAAGCGCGCCCCTCACGACAGGTCGAGCGCGATATCCAGTGCGGGGCTGGAGTGGGTGAGCGCGCCCACCGCCAGGTAGTCGACCCCGGTGGCGGCGACGTCGGCCGCCGTGTCGAGGGTGAGGCCGCCGCTGGACTCCAGGCGGGCCCGGCCGTCCACGAGGGCCACGGCCTCGGTCAGCCGCTCCACGGAGAAGTTGTCCAGCAGGATCTCCTCCGCACCCGCGGCCAGCGCGTCCTCGATCTGGTCGACCCGGTCGACCTCGACCTCCAGGGGCAGGTCCGGGAAGCGCGAGCGGATGGCGCGGACCGCCTCGCCCACACCCCCGGCGGCGACCACGTGGTTGTCCTTGACCAGTCCGGCGTCGCTGAGGCAGTAGCGGTGGTTCACCCCGCCCCCGCAGCGGACCGCGTACTTGTCGAGCGCGCGCAGCCCCGGTGTGGTCTTGCGGCTGTCCCTGATCCGCGCCCCGGTACCGGCGACGGCGTCCACCCAGGCGCGGGTGGCGGTCGCGATACCGGACATGTGGGTGAGCAGGTTGAGCGCGGTGCGCTCGGCGGTGAGCAGGTCGCGGGTGCGGGCGGTGACGGTCATGAGCACGTCGCCGCGCTTGACGGAGTCCCCGTCCTCGGCCTGCCGGCTGACCTCCACAGCGCCCTCGGCCACCGTCCAGAACACGAGTTCGGCGAGCGCGAGCCCGCTGACCGTGCCGTCCGCGCGGGCCACGACGTGGGCGGTGCGGACCTGGTCGGCGGGGATGGTGGCCACGGTGGTGACGTCGATCCGGGGACCGGCGGTGAGGTCCTCGGCGAGGGCTCGGCGGACGGTGTCGACGTGGGACTGGTGGGGGGCGGTCCACGGGAGCGCGAACTCGGCGCGCGCCTCCGGAGAGGGGTCGGGCTGGGCGAGCGGGAAGACGATGGCGTCGAGCTCGGACACGAGGGCGGGCGGCAGGGAGGGCTCCCGGATCTCGTCGGTGGTCACGATCGTGTCCCCTTCCAGTCGGACGACCACGGGCCGCACACGCAGCTCGGGTCGGGGTTCGGGTGTGTCGGCGCGCTGGTGCGCGCCGCGGCTCTCGGTACGGCGCAGCGCCGCCGCGGCCACGAGGCGGGCCACGGTGAGCAGGTTGGTGGCCTCCCAGGCGGCGACACCGGGGGCGACCGGTTCGGCGGGCACCGCCAGGGCGTCGAGCCAGTCGACGAGCGCGGCCAGGCCCTCGCCGGTGCGCAGGACCCCGGCGTCGCGGGACATCAGGGCGCGGACGGTGGCGGTGGTGTCCGGGTCGGCCAGGGGCGCGGTGGCACCCGTGGTCATGGCCCCCGCGACGGACCGTCCGGCCCGCGTCTGTTCGCCGGCCCGCGTCTGTTCGCGGTCCCGGGTCTGGTCGGCCAGGCGGGCGGCGATCCGGTCGGCGTAGACCAGCCCCTCCAGGAGGGAGTTGGAGGCCAGGCGGTTGGCGCCGTGCACGCCGGTGCGGGCGACCTCACCCACCGCCCACAGGCCGGGGACCCCGGTGCGCCCGTCGATGTCGGTCTCGACCCCGCCGGAGGCGTAGTGCGCGGCCGGGGCCACCGGGATGACCTCGGAGAGCGGGTCGATGCCGTGGTCGCGGCAGGAGGCCAGGATGGTCGGGAAGCGGCGTTCCCAGGTGCTACGGCCGAAGTGGCGGGTCTCCAGGTACACGTGGTCGGTGCCCTGTTCGGCCATGGTCCGGGCGATGGTGCGTGCGACGACGTCGCGGGGGGCGAGGTCGCCGAGCTCGTGGACGCCCTCCATGATCCGTCGGCCCTCGGCGTCCACGAGGTAGGCGCCCTCGCCCCTGAGGGCCTCGGAGACCAGGGGCTGGCGGCCGCGCGCGTGCGGGCCGAGCCAGAGGACGGTCGGGTGGAACTGGATGAACTCCAGGTCGCGCAGGCGGGCCCCGGCCCGGGCGGCCAGCGCGAGCCCGTCACCGGTGGACACCGTCGGGTTGGTGGTGGCCGCGAACACCTGGCCCATGCCGCCGGTGGCCAGCACGAGGGCGGGGGCCAGGACCGCGCCGACCCCGTCGCGCTCCCCCTCGCCCATGACGTGGAGGGTGGCACCGCACACCGCGCCGCCGACCGGATCGCGCAGCGCGTCCAGTGCCACGGCGTGTTCGACGACCTCGATCCGCTCCTCCGACAGCACCGCCTGGACCAGCGCCCGCTGGATCTCGGCTCCGGTGGCGTCGCCGCCCGCGTGGGCCACCCGGTCGGCCCGGTGGCCGCCCTCACGGGTGAGGGACAGAGCGCCGTCGTCCTCCCGGTCGAACTCGGCTCCGAGGGAGATGAGCCAGCGCAGCGCGTCGGGCCCCTCGGTGGCCAGGACGTGCACCGCGTGCGGGTCGCACATCCCCGCCCCGGCCAGGAGGGTGTCGACCATGTGGGCGACCGGCCCGTCCTCGGGTGCCATGGCCGCGGCGATGCCGCCCTGGGCGTAGGCCGTGGAACCGGTGGAGAGCCGGTCCTTGGTGACCAGGACGACCCGGCCCGCCGAGGTCGCGCGCACGTAGCGCAGGGCGGTGCTCAGTCCGGCGATACCCGAGCCCACCACGGCCACGTCGGCGTGCACGGTCCACCCCGGTTCGGGGGCCTCGATCCGGGTCTGTCTGGCAGGAGTCATCGGGTTTCTCTTCCGAGGGCGGCGGACGGCCGGGAGGACCGTGGCGGGGAGGGGGCGGTCACGGCCGGAGGGTGACCGTCACGTTGTCGATGAGCCGGGTCGGGCCCACCCGGGCGGCGACGGCCAGGACCGCCTCGCCCCGGTGGTCGTCGGCGGCGTCGGCGAAGGTCGCCGGGTCGACCAGGGCGAGGTAGTCGAGCTCGACCGGCGGGACGGCCCCCGCGGCCTTGTCCAGGACGGCTTGGGCGGCCGCGCGGACCGCTTCGGCTCCCTCGGGGGCCGCGTCGGCTCCCGCCGCGAGCGCGCGCGACAGGGAGAGGGCGCTGACGCGGTCCCGCTCCGAGAGGTAGACGTTGCGGCTGGAGGAGGCCAGACCGTCGGGGTCGCGCAGGGTGGGGGCTCCGACGATCTCCACGGGGAGGTCGAGATCGGCGACCATGCGCCGGACCAGGGCGATCTGCTGGGCGTCCTTGGCCCCGAAGACCGCGAGGTCCGGGCGGACCAGCTGGAAGAGCTTGGTGACCACGGTGAGGACGCCGGTGAAGTGGCCGGGGCGGGAGGCGCCCTCCAGGCGGTCGCCCATGGCCCCGGCGTCCACGGTGACCATCTGCGGGCGCGGGTACATGGTGGCGGTCTCGGGGGCGAAGACCACGTCCACGCCCTCCTCGCCGCACAGGCGGGTGTCGCCGGGCAGGTCGCGCGGGTACCGGTCCAGGTCCTCGTCCGGACCGAACTGGAGCGGGTTGACGAAGACGCTGACCACGAGGGTGTCGACGCGTTCGCGGGCCAGGCGCATGAGGCTGCGGTGGCCGCCGTGGAGGGCCCCCATGGTGGGGACCAGCCCCACCCGGCCCGCGTCGGCCAGGGCGCGGCGGAGCTCTTCGGGGGTGCGAACGACGAGCGGGCCGCCGACGCGTGCGCGCGGAGCGGGGTCGGTCATGCTTCTCCTTCGTGGTGTGCCGGTGCCGCGACGGGTCAGCGGCGCAGGACGTCCAGCAGTCGGACGGCGTCCTCGGGCCTGAGCATCCCGGCGTTGATGGCGCGGTCGGCGGTGAGGCGGGCCAGCTCGACGTAGCTGGCCACGCTCTCGGGGGCGTGCTCGCGCAGCTGCTCGACGTGACCGGCCACGGTCCCCGCGTCGCCGCGCAGGACCGGCCCGCTGAGACCGTGGATTCCCAGGCGCAGGGCGTTGTCCAGGGCCGCGCTCAGCATGGGGGCGAGCATCCGTCCGGGTTCGGGGACCCCGGCGGCGCTGAGCAGGGACGCGCTGTCGGCGACCAGCGTGACCAGGTGGTTCGCCCCGCCGGCCAGGGCCGCGTGGTAGAGGGTGCGCTTGTCCTCGGCGATCCACACCGGTTCGGCGCCCATCTCGACCACCAGGGCCTCGGCGATGGGGCGGAGCTGCTCGGGCGCGGTCACCCCGAACGCGCAGTTCACGAGGCGTTCGACGTCCTCGTCGCGGCCGGTGAAGGTCATGGCCGGGTGCAGGGCCAGGGGGAGCGCGCCGACGACCGTGGCGGGGGTCAGGACGCCGTACCCGTGGGCGCCGCTGGCGTGGGCGAGGATCGTGCCACGCAGGTCCGTGCCGGTCGAGGCCAGGCCTTCGACGAGGTCGGGCAGGGCGTCGTCGGGGACGGTCAGCAGGACGAGGTCGCTGGCCTCCGCCACCTGGGCGGGTTCGAGGATACGGGCGCCGGGGAGCCGTTGCTCGACCCTGGCCCGTGAGGCGTCGGAGACCGCGGAGGCCGCCACGACCCTGTGGCCGGCCCGTGCCAGGGCGGCTCCCAGGACGGAGCCGACCCGGCCCGCCCCGATGACGCCGACGCGCAGGCGGGCGGGACGCCCCTCCGTCGTCTCCATGAACCGTGTCCCCTCGTGGTCCGGTGCGTCCGCTTCACTCCGCACCGCGCTCTGAGCACACGATAGCCCTCCCCGGGCGCTGACCAGCCGCCCCGCCCCCGGTGAGGGGGAGGGGCGGCCGGGTGTCCCGGGAGCGGCGGGCGAGGGGGCCCGCCGCCGGGGGTCACTTCTGGATGATGATCCCGGAGTTGAAGCAGGAGCCGAGGGACTGGCCGAGGACGGCGTTGGAGTTGCCGCAGCCCTCGTTCTCCGCCTCCAGGTCGTTGATGTAGGCGATGTTGCCGCTGGCGTTGGAGCCGTGGTTCGAGGTCCAGGCACCCGCGTGTGCCGAGGCGGGGGCGGCGGAGAGGAGGACCCCGGCGGAGGCGAGGAGCACGGCACCGGTGGCGAGCGTCTTCTTCAGCACTACTGGTCTCCTTCAGTGTCCGGGCGGGGGACCGACCGGACTCGTAGTGACTCTGGAGCGGCGTCCGGGGGGGCGCCGAGAGAGACGCTACCGACGAAGGAGCGGCGTGAACATGCGCTGAACTGCATTCATCACGGAACATCGTCGTCCCGTCACTCAGGGCGAGGGAACGTCCCGGGTTCGATCGGGGCAAAGTCGGGGACTTCGGCCTCCTCAGCGTGCGCACAGCGTCACCGACCTCGGGGATTGCAGTCCGCCTCCAACCCTGGTTCCGGGCGGTCACCGTGCCGGGGCGGGCCGTGTGCCCGGGGCACGGGAAAGGGCGCCACTCCATCGTCACGGAGTGGCGCCCCTGCGCGGAAAGCTCGCTGGCCCTGGACCGGGTCGGATCAGCCGGGACGTCTCCGGCCGGACACCCCCGCCCGGGCGGGCCGGGAAGTCAGACCTGCTACCAGTTCTTCACGGTGGCGCCGGAGTTGGTGCAGTTCGCCCCGGAGATGCCCAGGATGGAGATGGAGTTGCCGCAGACGTTGATCGGCGCGTCGACGTCCACCACGGCCTGGTTGCCGCTCAGGATGCCGCCGTTGCCGGAGGTGAAGACGTTGCTGTTGGCCATGGCAGGAGTGCCGGCGAACAGGACGCTACCAGCGGCAGCGGCGATGGCCGTGGCGGCGAAGGCCTTCTTCAGCATGTGTTTTCTCCCGTCAGACCGGCCAGCGGGGGCGCCAACCGGTCGATAACGTTGACGATGTGTATGACAGTGAACACTCAACGTGTTCACCACTATTTAGCCATACTCCGTCGCCGTACGTAGCCAGAACGCGAAAGTTTTTTGCGGTCCTGAACTGGAGGTATCACCAGGAGTGAGAAGACATGTCGGACTTGCGACCATGAACCGGAGCCCCAACACCCCCTCAATGTGACACACGCCACTCTCACGCCTCGGGGGTGTCGCCGCTCGCCCCCGCCGATGCACCACCCTCGTCCCGCCTGGTCACCGACCCTCCGTGCATGGTGGCCCGTGTCGCCCACCGTTCCGTTCCCGCGGACGGCACCCGCGCCCGTCTTCCGTACCGCGTCAGAGCGTCCAGGAGACGGCGCCCCTCGACCGCCTCCCGGCCCACCGCGCGCGCCGCCACCGGCCCCGGGGGCGTGTCCACGTCCACGGTGACCCTGCCCCTCAGCTGCGCGATCGGCCCGGCGGACAGCCGCAGCCCCTGCATCCGCTCCACCGGGACGACCTCCGTCACCCGGCACAGCGCCCCGCGCACGCTCACGAACAACCGCTCGTCCGCCCCCACCGCGTGCGGCAGCGGGGAGTGGTTCTCCACCAGCGGCACCCGCGCCGCCTCGCTGTCCGGGAACACCTCGTTCACCAGGGTGAAGGCCCTCCCCCGTGGCGCCACCGGCAACAGCACCGACGAGTCGCCCTGGCGCGCGCCCGCGTATCCGGCCACCGTCGCCTCGACACGGGCCACCCCCAGCGCCCGCCAGAGCAGTGGCTCCACCACCCGTACGGCCTGCACCCGACCGGGCGGCACCGTCTGCATCCGGCGCTGGAACATCCCGTACCGCAGCCGCAGCCCGTCGGAGGACGACGACGCGTAGAAGTCCGTGTAACGCGCCAACGGGCCCCAGTAGTAGCGCGACAGACCGAGGACCAGCGGAACCGCCCCGGCCAGCGCCCCCGGCTCGCCGAAGGCCGCGTACGCGGTGAGGAGCAGGAACAGCAGGACGAACGACAGCAGCACCGGGACACGGAAGGTCAGCGCCCCGAGGAGCAGGGGGAAGGGCAGCCGGTAGAAGGGCCACTCCGGCGCCTCGGGGGCGCGCCCCGGCAGACCGGCGGCGTGCGCCAGCACCGCGGCACGCAGCCGCTCGGCCACCTCGCGGCGCAGGAAGCGCAACCGGATGGCGCTCCCGTCGCCACCGGCCAGCTCCACCCGCAGCTCGGCCAGACCGAACACCTGCATCAGGAGCGGGCGCACCACGTCCACCGCCTGGAGGCGACTCAGCGGGATCTCGCGGGAACTGCGCAGGAGCAGCCCGCTGTGCACCACCAGGTGGTCCTCGCGCAGCCCGAAGGAGCCGTACCACCAGGCGGGCAGCGTGTACGCGAGCGAACCGAACACCACGGCCACGGCCAGGACGAACACCCACGCGATGCCGAACTGGGTGAGGATCGGGCCGATCAGCGCCACGAACACCAGGGTGACCCCGATGACCTGGAACGGGACGAGGAGCCAGTGCGACCGGAACACGCCCCGGGTGACGTCGTCCGCCGGGTCGTACCGCCGGGGCGGCGGCGGAGGCCCCCAGCCGCGCCGTGGCCACGCCCCCGGGCCCTGGGCGGTCGGTGGCGTCGGCGGCACGGACGGGTACGCGCCGTGCGGCCCGTGCGGTCCTGGTCCCTGCTGCGGTGGTCCGTGCACTTACAGCCCCGTGGAGAAGGTCTCGCTGCGCGCCGCGAGCCGGTCGCGCAACCGCACCGCGTCGGCCAGCGGAAGTCCCACCACCCGTGTGTCCGCCGTGCTCGCGGCGGTGCGCACCCGCACGGTCGCGATGCCCAGCGCCTGTTCCAACAGGTCGGTCGTGACGTCCACGACCTGCATCCGGCCGTAGGGGACGACCACCAGCTGCCGCACCAGCACCCCGAAGGTCAGGTACAGCTCGGCGGGCCCCTCCGCGTAGCCCCAGGAGCGCTGGAACCGCCCGGCGAGCGACCACAGCACGGCGGCGGCCCCCACCGACAGAGCCCCCCAGACGGCGGCCGACACGGTCTGTCCCCACAACAACAGGAGCAGCGCGCCGGCCGCGCCGACGGCCAGGCAGCCCGCGGCCGTCACCAGACGGCGGTACCAGGCCAGGGCGGCCGGAACCCGGGTCCAGGAGGTGTCCCCCGGGGCGGCGAAGGCGGCGTCCACGGGGCGGGGCGGCGGCTGGGCCCCCTCCGGCGGCGGTGTCGGTTCACTGGTGTCCACGGACTCAGTCAACCATCAGCGGACCGGACCCGCCCGAAACGGCTCGGCCGGAACCCGGACCGGTGCGTGACGTCCCCCTGCCGGTCGCGCCCCGCCAGCTCGGCTCCTACGCGTGGCCGGGAGTGTCGTCGCGGTCCGGGTCGTCGTCCTCCGGCACCCGGCAGGCGTGCTCCAGGTAGAGGGCGGCGGCCAACAGCAGACCGGCGGCCAGCGCCGTACCGAGCGCCGTCAGGAACACCTCGCGGTGGCTGGGCAGCTCCAACCGGTCGGAGGCGGCCAGGGCCGTACCGGCGAAGTACCCCGCCGCCAGCGAGGCGAACAGCGCGCTCGACTTGGCCAGGGCCAGCAGGCGGGCCGCGCTGAGCGGCTCCATCGGTTCGGTCCCCGGCGCGCGGCGGATGCGGCGCGCGGTCCGGCCCGCGGTGAACCCCTCCGCGAGGGCCAGCAGCAGCAGGGTCGGGACGGCCGACCACGGCATGAGCGGCAACCCGCTCACCGTGTTGGCGACCACCAGCCCCAGCAGGGCCCCCAGGAGTGCCAGCAGTGAGGGGACACGCCACCCCGTCGGCACGAGCGTGCCCCCGCCCTCACCGGACACCTACGGCCTCCCCCGGCAGCCGCAACCGCAGGTCGTCCCGGACGGTCAGCGCCTGTTCCCCCTCGGGGTCCGCCTCCTCCACCGAGGCCAGCAGGACCGCGACCGGCGCCCGGCCGGGCACGACCGCTCCGGGGTCCGTGTCCAGCCACGGGCGCAGCACGAACGCGCGCTCGTGGGCGCGCGGATGCGGCAGGGTCAGCTCCGGGTCGTCGTCGGTCAGGTCGCCGAAGGCGATCACGTCCACGTCCAGGGTGCGCGGCCCCCACCGGACCTCGCGCACCCGCTCGAAGGCGCGTTCGGCCGACCGGGCCGCCTCCAGCAGGTCGGCGGGCGTGCCCGTGGTGTCCACCACCAGGACGGCGTTGAGGAAGGCACCCTGGTCCGGACCGCCGACCGGCGCGGTCTCGTAGACCGGCGAGACCGCCACCGGGGTGACGCCCTCCCCCGCCGCCAGCAGGTCCACGGCGCCCTGGAGCGCCGCCCGCCGGTCCCCCAGGTTGGAGCCCAGCGAGAGCACAGCACGCGTCGCCGGCGCCCTCACCACGCGCCCCGCCTCCCCCGGGTGACGGTGACCGCGACGTCCGCGAACTCGTGCTCGATGGGCGCCGACGGTTTGTGCACCGTCAGTTCCACGCCCTCCACCAGGGGCTCGGCCAGGCACACACCGGCCAGCCGCTCGGCCAGGGTCTCGATCAGGTTCACCGGGTCGCCGGTGACCACGGCGACCAGCCGGTCGGCCAACTCCCCGTAGTGCACGGTGTCGCCGACGTCGTCACTGGCCGCCGCGGGGGCGGTGTCCAGGTACAGCACGGCGTCCACGAGGAAGTCCTGCCCCTCGCGGCGCTCGAAGTCGTACACCCCGTGGTGGCCGCGGGCCCGCAGGCCGCGCAGCTCGACGCGGTCCCGCATCACTCCTCGTCCTCCGCATCGTCGTCGTCCTCCATGAGCACCGGGGAGGCGTGGTGCGACCACAGCCGCCACCCCTGGTCGGTGTCGACGAACAGGTTGGTGGTGACCACCTGCCCGCCCGCCACGAACCCCGGGCTGCCGTCCTCCGCCGTGAGCACGTTCTCCTCACAGGTGACCATGGCGATGTCGCCCCCCACACCGATGTGCGTCTCCGTGAGCACGTACTGGATGTAGGTGACGTTGGCCATGATCAGCGACCAGGCGCGCATGATCTCGGTGCGGCCGCGCAACAGCGGCCAGCCGGGGTTGACGCACACCAGGTCGGGGGCCTCGTGCTCCTCCGCCCACACGGTGCGCATCAGGTCGATGTCGCCGTTCTCGATGGCGCTGTAGAACTGCGCGTTGGCCTCGGCGACGCGCTCCATGACCTCCTGGCGGGACTTCACGCGTCCCCCCGGCCCACGGTGTGGTCCCGGCCCTCGACGAGAGCGGCCCCGCCGTCCGACCAGGCCGCCGCCACACGTACCGCGTCGGCGTTCGGACGGACGTCGTGCACCCGCACCGCCCAGGCGCCGCGGTCGGCTGACAGGGTGGTCACGGCCGCGGTGGCGGCATCGCACTCGACGAAGGGGCGGTCCTCGCCCTTGGCGTCTCCGAGGAGACGGCTGAGGAAGCGTTTGCGTGATCCCGCCACCAGGACGGGACGGCCCAGTTCGTGGAACCGGTCGAGGTTCCGCAGCAGCGCCCAGTTGTGCGCCTGTTCCGGGCGCTTGGAGAATCCCAGTCCCGGATCAAGGACGATCTGACCGGGGTCGACACCTGCGCTGATCATGGCCTCCATACGGTCGCGGAGCTCATCGAGGACCTCCTGGACGACATCCGTGTACACGGCACGGCTCTGCATGTCATGACTATGCCCACGCCAGTGCATCAACACGTAGGCGACACCGGAAGATGCGACGAGTCGAGCCATCTCGGGATCGGCCAGGCCGCCGCTGACGTCGTTGACGAGCACGGCACCGGCCTCGACGGCGCTGGCCGCGACCTCGGCCCGCATCGTGTCGACGCTGACCGGGACCCCGCGCGCGGAGAGCTCGCGCACCACCGGTTCGATCCGGCGCAGCTCCTCCGGGGCCGAGACCCGTTGGGCGCCCGGGCGGGTCGACTCACCGCCCACGTCGACGATGTCCGCGCCCTCCTCGACGAGGCGCAGCCCGTGTTCGATCGCACGCTCGGGATCGAACCACGACCCGCCGTCGGAGAAGGAGTCGGGGGTGACGTTCACGACCCCCATGACCAGGCACCGCCCTCGGTCGGGCAGCCCCGGAAGTGTGTGTTTCGGCGCCATGCGCATCACCCTACGCGCACGCCGAGGGGCCGGGGGCACACGGCCCCCGGCCCCTCGGGTGGTGTGGGCGTCGACGCCCGACGCGCCCCCGGAGCGCGGTCAGCGCTGGTCGAGGATGAGGCTCATGACCTCGGAGCGGGTGCGGTCGCTGCTACGGAAGATGCCCCGCACGGCGGAGGTGACCGTCTTCGCGCCGGGCTTGCGCACCCCGCGCATGGTCATGCACAGGTGCTCGGCCTCCACGACCACGATCACGCCGCGCGGGTCGAGGTACTCCATGATGGCGTCGGCGACCTGCCCGGTCAGGCGCTCCTGCACCTGCGGCCGGCGCGCGTACACGTCCACGAGGCGGGCGAACTTGCTCAGCCCCGTGATCCTGCCGTGCGCACCCGGGATGTACCCCACGTGCGCGACCCCGAAGAACGGCACCAGGTGGTGCTCGCAGGTCGAGTACAGCTCGATGTCCTTGACCAGGACCATTTCCTCGTGGTCGGCCTCGAAGACCGTGGTGAGGACGTCACCGGGCTTCTGACCCAGACCGGAGAACTGCTCCTCGTAGGCCCGGGCGACCCGCTCGGGGGTCTTGGTGAGGCCGTCGCGGTCGGGGTCCTCCCCGATCGCGATGAGGATCTCCCGAACCGCGTGCTCGATGCGTTCGCGGTCCACGGGTCTGGCAGGCAGGTCCGAGCTCACGCCTGGTCTCCTTCTGTGTGGGTGGTCGGCTCCGGGTGCCGACCGTTGCTGGAGGGGCTCGGCACGTCGGAGCCGTTCAGCTCCGCCAGCTCCTTCTTGGAGCGGACCGGGGGCCGGTCGGAGGGCAGCCGCTTGCCGTAGCCGGTGTAGGAACCGCGCGCGGGGCGCTTGCGGACCGGCTCGAAGATCTCCAGCACCTGCGTCTTGGTGAGCGTCTCCTTCTCCAGGAGCTGCACCACGAGTTCGTCGAGGACGTCCCGGTACTCGACCAGGACCTCGTAGGCCTCGTCGTGCGCGGACTCGATGAGGCGGCGCACCTCCTCGTCGATGAGGGAGGCGATCTCCTCGGAGTACTCGCGGGCGTGGGACATCTCCCGGCCCAGGAACGGCTCGGTGTTGCCCGAGCCGAACTTGCGGGCGCCCAGGCGCTCGCTCATGCCGTACTCGGTGACCATGTTGCGGGCCAGGTTGGTGGCCTTGTCGATGTCGTTCCCGGCCCCGGTGGTGGGCTCGTGGAAGACCAGCTCCTCGGCCGCGCGACCGCCCAGCATCATGGCCAGCTGGTCCATCATCTGCGAGCGCGAGGTGAGGAACTTGTCCTCGGTCGGCACCGACATCGTGTAGCCGAGGGCGCGGCCGCGCGGCAGGATCGTGATCTTGTGGACCGGGTCGGCGTTGGGCAGCGCGTGGCCGACCAGGGCGTGACCGCCCTCGTGGTAGGCGATGACCTTCTTCTCGCGGTCCGACATCACCCGGGTCTTGCGCTCGGGGCCGGCCATCACGCGCTCGATCGCCTCCTCCAGGACGGCGTGGGTGATGACCTTGCTGTCCGCGCGGGCCGAGAGCAGCGCGCCCTCGTTGATGACGTTGGCCAGGTCGGCACCGGTCATCCCGGAGGTCTGGCGGGCGATGACGGCGAAGTCGACGTCATCGGCCATGGGCTTGCCCTTGGCGTGCACGGCGAGGATGTCCTTGCGGCCGTCCATGTCCGGGCGGTCCACGACGACCTGGCGGTCGAAGCGGCCGGGGCGCAGCAGCGCCGGGTCCAGGATGTCGGGGCGGTTGGTGGCGGCGATCAGGATGACGCCGCCCTTGACGTCGAAGCCGTCCATCTCGACCAGCATCTGGTTGAGGGTCTGCTCGCGCTCGTCGTGTCCGCCGCCCATGCCCGCGCCGCGGTGGCGGCCCACGGCGTCGATCTCGTCGATGAAGATGATCGCGGGGGCGTTGGCCTTGGCCTGCTCGAACAGGTCGCGTACGCGCGAGGCGCCCACACCCACGAACATCTCGACGAAGTCCGAACCGGAGATCGAGTAGAACGGCACTCCGGCCTCGCCCGCAACGGCGCGGGCCAGGAGGGTCTTACCGGTTCCGGGCGGGCCCATGAGCAGGACGCCCTTGGGGATCTTGGCCCCCATGGACTTGAACTTCTCCGCGTTCTGGAGGAACTCCTTGATCTCGTGGAGTTCCTCGATGGCCTCGTCGGCACCGGCCACGTCCTCGAAGGTGTTCTTCGGGGTGTCCTTGGTGATGAGCTTGGCCTTGGACTTGCCGAACTGCATCACCCGGGAGCCGCCGCCCTGCATCTGGCTGAAGATGAACCAGAAGATGACGATGATGATGATCAGCGGCAGGAGGCTGAACAGGGCCGTGGTCCAGATGGGCGTGGTCGCCACCGAGACCTCGTAGGACTTGAGGTTGGTGTCGGGCTTCTCGCTGGACTCCAGGAGCATGTCGGCCAGCTGCAGGCCCTGCCCCTCGACCCAGTAGGCCTCGTAGATGTCCTCGTCGACCGTGGTCAGCCGGATGCGCTGGTCGCGGTCGACGATCTCGGCGTTGTCCACCTGGTCCTGCTCGATGAGCTGGTAGACCGTCGAGATGTCCGCTTCCTCGGGCTGGGGCCCGGCGCCCACGTCGAACACGCGGAAACCGATGACGAGCATGAGGCCGACAGCCAGTAGCCAAATCCACGGGCCGCGGAAAAAACGCTTCAGATTCATGTGAGCGGAACCCTGTCGGGTCCGTCCCTCCTGACCAGGCCGCCCGCCCCAGAGGACTTTCCGAAGCAGGACCTATCGGACACGTGCTCCCTGCGAAAACGCCGGGATATTCGACGGTACACCTCGCCGTGCGGAGCGGGCACACCGCTCGGGCCGGTGACGGGGCCGTCATGAACCCAACGACGGCGACCCGTTCCGTTGTTCCCGCTGCCGCCGTGCGGGGCCCGCACGGCGGCCCGGACGCTACTTCTCGTAGACGTGCGGCGCGAGGGTGCCGATGAACGGCAGGTTGCGGTACTTCTCGGCGTAGTCGAGCCCGTAGCCGATGATGAACTCGTTGGGCAGGTCGAAGCCGATGTACTTGACGTCGAGGTCGACGTCGAAGGCGAGGGGCTTGCGCACCATGGTGCAGATCTCCACCGACCGCGGGCCGCGCGACCTCAGGTTGCCGACCAGCCAGGACAGGGTCAGGCCCGAGTCGATGACGTCCTCGACGATCAGGACGTCGCGGTCCTTGATGTCGGTCTCCAGGTCCTTGAGGATGCGCACGACACCCGAGGAGGTGGTCCCGGCACCGTAGGAGGACACCGCCATCCAGTCCATGGAGACGGGGGTGTGCAGTGCCCGCGCCAGGTCGGCCATGACCATGACGGCGCCCTTGAGCACACCGACGATCAGCAGGTCGCGGCCCGCGTAGTCGGCGTCGATCCGCTCTCCCAGCTCGGCCAGGCGCGTCCTGATCTCTTCCTCGGTGACCAGGACCTTCTCCAGGTCCTCGCCCATGTCCTTAGCGTCCACGCTCACGTCCTCGCTGCTGGGTTCCCCGTTTGCGGCAACCAGGATAAACGTGCCGAACGAGGCCACGGCGCCCGACCGGCTGTCCGGAGCCCGCCGCCTCAGCCCCCGAAGACGATCCGACCAGCGTCGCGACGCCCCCGAACCCCGCCGGGCAGGTCGATGTGGGCCTGTCCCCGCCACGCGGTGACGAGGCGATCCAGCTCACGTACGTGACGTGCGTTGAGGGCGCTGGCCGGGCACCCCGACTCCAGCGCCGCCCGGCGCAGCACCCGGGTGCGCAGCGCGGGTCCGGCCCCCTCCAGCACGCCCACGGCCAGGCCCGGGCCGCCCTCGCGGGCTCGTCCGTGCAGGTCGGCCGCGAGCGCGTCGAGGGTGTCGGCGTCCGCGCGCAGCAGGGTCGCGGTCCGGGCGAGGGCGGCCGCGATCCCCGGGCCCAGCGCGGCCTCCAGGGCGGGCAGCGACTCGTGGCGCACCCGGGACCGGGCGAAGCGGGGGTCGTGGTTGTGCGGGTCCTCCCACGGGCTCAGCCCCATGAGGGAGCAGGCCTCGCGGACGGTGGCGCGGTCCAGGTCGAGCAGGGGGCGCAGGTAGGCACCCGTGCGGGGGGCCATACCCGCCAGGGAACGGGCCCCCGACCCCCGGGCCAGACCGAGCAGCACGGTCTCGGCCTGGTCGTCGAGGGTGTGGCCGAGCAGGACCACCGCGGGCCGCAGCTCGGCCACGACGGCGTCGAGGGCGTCGTAGCGGGCCCGCCGGGCGGCGGCCTCGGGCCCGCCCGGCCCGCCCACACGCACGGCGACCGCGCGTACGGGGTCCAGGCCGAGGCCGCCCAGGACCTTGGCGACGGTCCCGGCGCGTTCGTCGGAGCCCTCCTGGAGACCGTGGTCGACGGTGACACCGCCCGCCGGCACCCCCAGTCGGGGGGCCTCGAAGGCCAGTGCCCCGGCCAGGGCCAGCGAGTCGGCCCCGCCGCTGCACGCGACCAGCGCCGTGGTGCCCTCGGGCAGCCCGGACAGCGCCCGCCGGACCGCCGAGCGGACGGCGGCCACGGCGGGGGGCGGCCCGCTCACTCGGTGATGGCTGCGGGGCGCACGACCCGTTCGATCCACTGGGAGGGGCTGCGGATCTCCTCCAGGGTGGGCAGGGTCTCGGGCGAGGTCCACACCCGGTTGAAGTCGGCCATGCCGACCTGGGCGACGACCTGCCGCACGAAGGCGGCGCCCTCCTCGTACTGCTTCATCTTCAGGTCCATGCCCAGGAGCTGGCGCATGATCCGGTCGAGCGGGTTGACGGTCTCGCGCCGCCGCTGGAAGCGGCTGCGGATGGTCTCCACCGAGGGGACGACGTCGGGCCCCACGGCGTCCATCACGTAGTCGCCGTGGCCCTCGGCCAGGCTCATGACGGCGGTGACCCGGTCCATCAGGGCGCTCTGCTCCGGGGTCTGGAAGGCGGTGAGGAGGTTGCCCTCGCCGCCGCGCACGGCGTCCGCCACCGCCTCGCCCGCCTGGCGCAGCCGGTCGATGAGGTCGGAGGCGTCCATCTCCGTGGACAACAGGAGTTCCCGCATGAGGTCCTGGACGTGCCCGCGCAGCCACGGCGTGGCCGTGAACTGCATGCGGTGCGTCTCCTCGTGCAGGCACACCCACAGACGGAAGTCGCGCGAGTCGACGCCCAGCTCGCGTTCGGTGTTGACGATGTTGGGCGCCACGAGGGTCAGGCGCCCGGTCGGCGCGTGGCCGTCCGGGTCCGGCGGCAGGAAGAGCTCGTACTGGCCGAGGACCCGCCCGGCCAGGTAGGCCAGGACCGCCCCGAGCTGCACCCCGGTGATCCGCGAACCGACCGCGCTGGTCAGGTTCCCTGCCGGGCCGTTGTTCAGCCGGTCGGCGCCCATCTGTTCCAGGACGGGTTCGAGTACCACCCGAAACCCGTCGACGTTGGCTCGAATCCACCCCGGACGGTCGACGATGACCGCGGGCCCCGAGGGTTCGAGGGGGTTCATTCCGGTGAAGTCGCGCACGTGCCCGGCGGCCACGGTGGAGAGCTCGCGCAACTGCACCACGGCCTGCCTCGCGTCGGACAGGTCCACCTGCGGCCCAGGGCGCACGAGGCGGACACCGGTGTTGACGGCTACGTCCCAGTCGATCACAGTCACACGGTCAGCCTACCCACGCGGCGCCCGGGGGCACGGGGATCAGGGCGGTATTTCAGGGCAGACCCCGAGATACCCCTGAGACCGCCCGATTCACCCTCCCCAGCCACGGGTCAGCCGCACCCGCACTGGCTGAGGGCGGCCGCCAGCGTGTCCAGCTGCGGGCCGGTGGCTCCGGGGCTGTTGGCCATCAGGGCGAACACGAACACGTTACCCTCCTGGTCGTGGATGGTCCCGGCCAGGGTGCTGACCCCGTCGAGCGTCCCGGTCTTGCCGCGCACCAGCCCCGCGGCCGCGTGGGAGCTGGAGTACTCCGAGTAGCGCCCGGCCAACGTGCCCGTGGAGTGGGCGGTGGGCAGACCGGTGACGGTGGCGTTGAGGCGCGGGTCGTCGGCGGCGGCCTTGACCAGCTGGACCAGGGCGCGCGGGGTGATGCGGTTCTCGGTGCTCAGGCCGCTGTTGTCGGAGAGCCGGACCCCCTCGATCCCCAACCCGTCCAGGACCCGCTCCGTGGCTGCGGCGGCCCCGGCGTGGTCGGGCTCCTCCCCGGTCTCCAGGGCGGTGATCCGGCCGAGGGACTCGGCCATGTTGTTGTCGCTGGCGAGCATCATGAACTCGACCAGGTTGCTCATGGGGGCCGAGTCAACGGAGGCGATCGGCTCTCCGGCGGCGCTGGCCTCCTCGGGGGAGTCCCGCACGCTCACGCCCGCCTTCTGCAACTGGTCGGCGAAGGCCTCGGCGGCCGCCAGCGGCGGGTTCGGGGAGCGCGTGGACACGTCGGGGTCGACCCTGCCGCTGTCGATCATCAGGGCGTGGATGGTGGCCGTGCTGCCCTCGGTGACGTAGTTGGGCTTCCACCCGGGAGCGGTGTCCGGACCGGTGAAGAACGAGTCGTCGTAGCCGACGGAGACGGTCTCCGCGCCGGTGGCGGCCAGGGCCGCGGCGGTGTCCCCGGCCAGCTCCTCCAGTGTGGCTACCTGCGGGTAGGCTGCGGAGTCGGCGGTCGCCGTCAGCATCACGTCGCCCCCTCCGCGCAGCACCACCCGGTCCTCCTCCGCGTCGAGGTACACCTCGGTGCGCAGCCTGTGGTCGGGGCCGACGGCGTCCAGGACGGCGACGGCCGTGGCGATCTTCGTCGTCGACGCCGGGGTCACCGGTGTGTCCGCGTCGCGCTCGAAGAGCGTCTGTCCGGTCACACCGTCCACGACGTAACCCGACAGGCCCTCCTCGAGCCCGGACGATGACATGGGATCATCAAGAATGTCCGCGATCCGACCCGGGTCCGCCGGGGTCGGGGACGTGGACGCAACCGCCGCCACGCCGTCGGCGCGCGTGACGGGGTTGGGCACCGCCGACAGCGGTCGTGCCTCGATCACGTCCAGGGCGACCAACCCGGTGATCAGCACGAATATGTTGAGCAGGGCCAGCGCGAGGAACACCTCGCCTCGTACCCGTCGCACCCGGGGACCTGCCTTCCGTCGGTGTCGCGGCCTGACGTTGTTAGTTATACGGCGACATTAGTCGCATTGGGAGCCGAGATCAGCATGGAATTCGACGTTACGATCGAGATCCCCAAGGGGGAGCGCAACAAGTACGAGGTGGACCACGAGACCGGTCGTATCCGTCTCGACCGCATGCTGTTCACCTCCACCACCTACCCCGCCGACTACGGTTTCGTCGAGGGGACACTCGGCGAGGACGGCGACCCCCTGGACGCCCTTGTCCTGCTCAAGGCCCCGACCTTCCCGGGCTGCCTGATCCGGGCGCGCGCCATCGGCATGTTCCGCATGCGCGACGAGGCGGGCGGTGACGACAAGCTGCTGTGCGTCCCGGCGACGGACCCGCGCCAGGAGCACCTGCGTGACATTCACCACGTGAACGAGTTCGAGCGCCTGGAGATCGAGCACTTCTTCACGGTGTACAAGGACCTGGAGCCCGGCAAGTCCGTCGAGGGCGCCAGCTGGGTCGGCCGCCACGAGGCCGAGCAGGAGATCATCGCGTCGGTGAAGCGCGCCGAGGAGGCCGGTGCGCACGGCGACTCCTCGCACATCACCAACGAGGACCAGTAGCAGGCGGTCCCGGTGCCGAAGGCCCGGACGGGTTCCTCCCGCCGGGCCTTCGCCGTGTCCGGGATCAGGAGGCCCCGGCGATCTGCGGCGCGTCCGTGCCCAGCTCGCGTCCCGGGTCCCGGGTCAGCGCGTACCCGGCCAGGGCCAGCACCAGCAGCGCGCACAGTACGGCGATGACGAAGGACAGTGGTGACACCGGCCCGTCGGCGAGGTTCCCGGAGACGGGGAGCCGGGGGAACCCGTCACGACCGAACCGGGCGGCGCGGGCCGCCACGTGGGTGCGGTACCCGGCCAAACCGGGCCCGCTCACCCCGTTGAGCACCCGCTCCCGGACCAGGTCGGTGCGCTCCGGCAGCAGCAGCGGCCGGGCGTCGCCGTGGACCCGGTGGTGCGCCAGGTGGCGGGCGCACTCGGCCTCGGCGAGGGCGTGCAGCCACTCCCTCAGCCGGTCGGTGTCGCGCAGGCGCCCGATGTGCGCGCGGGCGACGATCAGGGTGTCACGCAGGACGACGTGGGCGGCGTCCCGGTCGCGCAGGACCAGGATGCACCGCCGGTACAGCTCGTCCCCGTAGGCGTCGAGGAGCTTCGCGTAGGTGTCCGAGGTGTCGGCCCGGTCGAAGCGCAGGGCGTGCAGGAGGTCCCGGTCCGTCATAGACCTAGAATCTACGCCGCGCGCGGCCCCGCGCCCCACGGCTCGCCGCGAAGGACACCTTCCGTGCCCGGCGCCACCGGCTCCGACCTGCGCGGAGGAGGCCCGGCGCGGGCCGGTGTGACCTCAGTCCGATGTTTCCCGGGGCGGTCCCCCGGGGTCGTCCCGCCCTGCCGGGGGTTCGTCCCCGGCGTCCGTGAAGAGGAACCCCGCGTAGCGGGTGCGGGCCCACAGCAGCACGTGGGTGAGGGCGGTCAGGAAGGCGACCAGCAGCGCGGCCCCGGGGCCCAGGAATCCGAGCGCCATCACACCGGCGGCGACCACCACGAGGGCGCGCACCAGGACACGCGCCCACCGGCCCTGAGCCTCGGGGGTCAAGGCTGCCCTCTGGGGACGGACGGCTGCACTGCCACTCCTGTCGCTACGGCTGTTCTGGGGGATGGACTCCGGATCGGCGGACGCGCCGTGTTCTCGGGCTCCACATGTCACCACCACGGGACGCCGCCCGCAACACGTTCCGGGCGGACCGGTACGTGGTCCGACACGCACGATTCCCGGCGTTCGCTTGACGCGCCACCGACTTTGCTGGTCTCCTTACGTTCATGTATCCGCGCACCCGCACCGACGCCACGGCTCGTACGACCCCCTGGGTCTCCTGCCACCTGGCCCGTGCGGCGTGTCCGTGTTGTCGTCGCTGAGTCGTTTCCGAGGGGTCTGTCCCGACCGACCCCGACCGACCAGTCCGTGAGCGGCCTCCACCCTTCGGTGTGACCGGTCCGCGAGCGAACACCACCAGGGTGATTGTGCTCTCCGAACGTGCGTTCGGTGTGGCCGCCCCTGCCGCCCCGGTATCTCCGGGGCCCGTTGACGACACCCCCGCCGTCCCGGTCGCCGGACCGGGCAGCGTACACGTGAAGGATCTTCCCACGATGCCCCAGCAGGTCCTGGCCTCGACCTCCGTTCGTCCCGGAACCTCCCCGTCCGCGCCCGGCCCGCGCACCGCGTCGGTCTCCCTCGACGGGATCGGGGACGTGGTCGACGCCGGGCGCACCTCCGGCTACGCCCACCTGGTGGAACGCCGTCTGCCGACGGTGGGGCAGTTGGTCACCGCGGCGCGCGGCGCCGCCGCCTCGCTGCGCCGGCCGACCCTGTGGCCGACCCGCCGGGGCCGTTGGCAGCCCGCCCCGCGCAGCGCCCGCCGACACGTGGGCGGCCGCTTCCGGGTGACCACGGTGGCCCTCGAACCCAACAGCTTCGTTCCCGGTCCGGCCCGCCACTCCGACCACGCGCACGGCATGGAGGTACTGCACCTGGTCAGCGGGAGGGCCCACCTGATCACCTCCGGTGCCGACGGCCAGATGCGCGCCGCCGCCGAGTTGTCCGTCGGCCGTACCCGCGTGGTGGGGGGCGCCTCCCGGCAGGGCCACCACCACCTGGTGAACACGGGCGACGAGGTGGCCGTGGTGGTCCGGGTGAGCGTCTGAGCGTCTTCGTCTCCCGGAGCGGGGCGGGGGTTCACTCATCGTGCCCCCGACGCGGCTCGGCGGCGCGCAGTGCCCCGTCCACGGCCTCGACCGCGCGCAGGACCTCGGCCGTGCGCCGCCCCTCGGCGAGATAGGCGTTCATCACCTGGTCGAGGGCGTGCGGCGGAAGCCGGTCGCGTAGGTCCACGCGGGCCGTGCGGTACCCCTCCCGGGCCGCGTCCAGTGTCGCGGCGACGTACTGGCGCGCCAGCCGGGAGAGCGCCAAGGGATGGCGGCGCAGGACCCCGTGCAGCCGGTAGTCGGCGGGCACGTGATCGAACAGCCACTCCAGGGCCGTCTGCTCGAAGGAGTCCGACCCGGGTGGGTGCACACTCGCGGGCCAGTCCGATGTCAGGGACTGATCGGGCATGCCCCCCAGCATACCCGCTGTTCGAAAACGTGTTCGATATCCACAGCCCGGGAATCGTGTGGCCCTCCGGTCATTCGGGGGTGTCGGCCTGTTCCTTCTCCTCCGCCGTACGCCTCTCCAGCTCCACGCGGATGGCCTGTTCGGCCGCGTCCACGGCGGCCCGCGCGGTGATCGCGTTGGTGTGCGCCCGGTCCAGTTCCTCCAGCAGGATGCAGTCGAACGCGACCCGCGCGTCGTGGATGGTGGCTTCCAGCTGACGTGACGCCTCTTCCAGACTCATGCCCCTTCACCTCCCCCGAAAAGGGCATCCGCACACACCCGTCCCCTGTGTCCCGCCCCCCATCCACCCCGGGACGCCACCCTCCGCGCCTACGATGGACTCGAATCGCCGCTGTTCACAGCGGTGGAGAGGCAGGAACCGGGGCCCGCCCGGTCGGGGGAGGAACCCATGCGCAACCGCTACGCCGGTACCTGTGTCACCTGTTCGGTCCGGGTCGTGGCCGGGGAGGGGTTCGTCGTGAAGGGCGCGGCGCGCTGGCTCACCCACTGTGCCGAGCACGAGCCCCGCCCGGTTCCGCCCGCGCGCGGCGACCATCCCGGCTGGCACACCTCCGACCTGCTCGGGTTCGACACCGAGACCTCCTCCCCCGACCCCGCCACGGCCTTCCTGGTGTCGGCCGCCGTCACGGACGCCAGGGGCGGTCGGCGCACCTGGCTGATCGACCCCGGTGAGAAGGAGATCCCCGCCGGGGCGGTGGCCGTGCACGGCGTCAGCGCCGAGCGGGCGCGCGCCGAGGGGCGCCCCGCGGCGGAGTGTCTGGAGGAGCTCACGAAGGTGCTGGCCGAACACCTGGGGCGGGGGCTCGGACTGGTCGTGTTCAACGCGCCGTTCGACCTCGCCGTACTCGACGCCGAACGGCGCCGCCACGGCCTGAGCCCGCTCGCCGAGGCCCTCGGGCGTCCGCCGGAACCGATCGTGGACCCGCTGGTGATCGACCGGGCCGTGGAACCCTATCGACGCGGCAGGCGCACACTCAGTACCCTGTGCGAGTACTACGGGGTGCCCCTGGAGTACGCGCACACCGCGGAGGGCGACGCCCGGGCCGCGTTGGCGCTGGCCGGGGAGATCGGTGCCCGCCACCCTGGGACCGCCTCCCTGGCCCTTCCGGAACTGCACGACCGGCAGGCGGAGTGGGCCCTGGAACACGCCCGGGGACGGCAGGAGTGGCTCGACCGGGAGAGGCCCGACCACGGGACCGTGATCGACGGCACCTGGCCCTGAACGGGGCCGACGGCTTCGGGGAGCGGGTGGCGGGGTAGGTCTTCCGGCGACGCCGACACCTGGGAGTCCTCATGCTCTACCTCGTCCTGATCCTGCTCGCCGTCTGGCTGCTCCTCGCCATCATCGGGATCGTGGTCAAGGGGTTGTTCTGGCTCGCGGTGATCGGCGGCCTCCTGTTCGCCGCGACCGCCGTCTGGGGCTGGGTCCAGAACCGCCAGCGGCTCTGAGCCGCGGTCAGGGCTCCAGAGCGGGCCGTTCCTCGCCGCCCAGACCGCGCACGAGCCCGCGCGCCCGGCGCTCGTCCCCGCCGAGGCGCTCCCGCACCATCCGCACCGCGTCGTCGGTGCGGCCCAGCGCGACGAGGTCGCGCACCCGCGCGCGCAGGTCTCCGGGGAGCGCGTCGGACGGCGGCCCGTTGCCGGGCCGGTCGTCGGGACCGGTGTCCGGCGCCCCGGCGGACGGTGCCGGGCGTGCGTCGGCTCCGCCTCGGACCGGCACGTATCCGCCCACGTGCGGGTCGGGCACGGCCCTCGGGGGCGGTTTGGGCTCCGGGACCTCCGCGCGTGCCTCCATGTGGGCCAGGACACCGCGCAGGGCGTAGGAACCCCCGCCGAGCACGACCACGGCCCCCAACAGGGCGAACAGCATGAACATCAGGCTCATACCGCCCACCTACCCACACATCAGACACAACAGGCACAACACTCCGTCACGCGGAGTCATCATTGCGCCAAGTCGGGACCCCCGTCCAGGAGGTCCTCCGGCAACAGGGTCTGGAGTTCCACCACGTCCGGACTGTCCCCCGACAGCGCCGCCGCCTCGATCCGCCGCGCCTGCACACGCAGACTGGCCTCGAACAGCGCCCGCACCCGGTGGCCGTTGCCCTCGGCGAAACCGTCGGCGTCCACCCCCAACGCCGCCGCGAAGGCCCGCCGTGTCCGCTCCGGGACCCGCAGGTCGGCCCGCTCGGCCATCGCCACGAAGAGGTCCGTCAGCTCCTCCCTGCCGTAGGGGGAGAACTCCACCGTCCGCGAGAACCGCACGGCCAGCCCCGGATGGTCGGCGAGGAACCCGGCCACCCCCCGCGCGCGGCCGGACACGACCACCACGACCTCGTCCCGGTGCTCCTCCATGAGCCGCGCCAGGGTGTCGGCCACGTCCTGCCCGACCCCGCTCCCGCCGCCCGGGTCCCGGATCAGCAGGTCGGCGTCGGACAGCAGCAGCAGGCCCCCGCGCGCCCGCTCGAACAGGGAGCGCGTGCGCCGCGCCACCCTCCCCGGCCCCCGCTGCCCCGGCGGCCCCGCCAGACGCGCCGGAGAGGCCTCCACCACGTGCCCCCGGGCGAGGACGCCCAGTGCGGCCAGCAGTTCGCCGTAGAGGCGCGCCACCGTGCTCTTGCCCGTTCCCGGCGGCCCCTGGAACAGCAGGTGCCGTGCCGCCGGGGGCCGTCCCCGCGCCGCACCGGCCCGGCGCAGGAGCTCGGCCATCCCCCGCACCTGGCGCTTGGCCTCGTCGAGCCCCACCATGGCGTCCAGACCGGACAACAGGGCGTTCACCCGGGCGCCGTCCACCGTCCGGTCCGCCCCCTCGACGGGCCCGGCCACCGCGCCGGACAGGTCGTCGGGGCGGAGCAGGGTGAGGTCCGCGACGGTCTGGTAGCCACCCGCCGTGATGCGCTCGGACTGGGCCCGGAGCGCCTCCTCGAACACGGCGCGCACCTCCCGGCCGTGGCCGAACGACTCCTCCGAGGACCTCTTGCGGAAGTGGCGGAGCAGGAGCTCGCGCGTCCCCTCCCCCAGGGTGAGGCCGTGCGCCCCGGCCATGGCCTCGAAGATCCCGCCGAGCTGCTCCGAGGAGTAGCCGTCGAACTCGACCGTACGGGCCACCCGGGACCGCAGCTCCGGGCAGGCGTCGAGCAGGGACCGCATCCCGCCCGGCGTTCCGGACAGGACCACGACCACCTCGCCACGGAGCTCCGCCATGAGCCCGGCCAGGGCGTTGGCCGCCTCCCGCCCCGGGCCGTCACCACCCCGCCCCAGCACGGACGCGTCCGCCACGAACAGCACGCCGCCCCGGGCACGCTCCACCACGGCCTCCGTCCCGCGCGCGGTGCCGCCGTGGTCGGCCGCCAGGTCGTCCCCGGTCACCGTCACGAAATGCCCCTGGCCGAGCAGCCCCAGGGAGCGCAGGATCTCGCCGTACAGCCGGGCCACGGTCGCCCGCCCGGACCCCGGGGGCCCGGCCAGCACCAGATGGCGGCTGATGTTGAGCGGCGGGAGCCCCGCCTCCACCCGTTTGGCGCTGACCATCTGGATGTTGACGAGCGCGCGGACCTCCTTCTTCACCCGCGCCAACCCCACCAGCCCCTCCAGTTCGGCGAGCAGCGCCTCCAGCGGGCGGGCCCGGTCCCGCACCACCGCGTCACCGGGCTCCTGCGCGGCCGACCCGCCCTCGTCGGAGCGGCCCCCCGTCCCCGCGACCCGGGCCGCGGCGCGGTCCCCGCTCCCGCCCTGGTCGAGGTCGCCGCCCCGGTTGCCGCTGAAGGTGCTCTCCTCCAGGTACACCGAAGCGCTGTCCGCGGCCCACAGGCCCTCCTCGTCGTTACCGGTCACGGTGCAGCGCACCAGCCGCACGCGACCGCCCTCCTCCACCATCACCCCGTCGCCGCGACCGTCCCGGATCGCGGTGTCCTCCAGAGCGGCCACTCCGCCCTCCCCCACCCGGATACCGCGCTCCCCGCTCCCCGACAGGGTCGAGGAGTGCACCGAGACATGGCCGCCCTGGACGTAGACGGCGTCCTCACCGCAGTCGGACAGGTCGGCCTGGTGGAGCTGGACCTCGGTGCCGTCGAGGATGTTCAGGCCGTCCTCGCGGGCGTCCCGCAACACCATGCCGCGCACCGTGAGCGTGGCGTCCTCCCGGCTGTGGATGCCCGAACCCACCTCGTGGCCCACGATGTCCTCGAAGTGCCCCCGGCCGCCCACCACGATGGCCATCGGGCCGTGCCACCGGCTCACCCGGAGGTCGCTCACCTCGAACCGGGAGCGGACCGAGGCGATGGCGCCGCGCTCCTCCACGCCGCTCTCCGACACCGACATCCCCGCGACGGTGACCCTGGCACCGTCCGCGATGAGCAGTGCGGCCTTCCCGATCCGGCTGCACCGCAGGTCGGTGACGTCGGCCTGTCCGCCGTCCACGAGCACGGCGTCCGTGACGGTCCCGGTCACCGTCAGCCCCCGGACGGTGAGCCGCCCGCCCTCGACCGCCACACCGGTGCGCGTGGCTCCGGTGATCTCGCAGTCGTTCAGGGTGCCCTCGGAGTCCCCGTGCACGAAGAACGCGTCGGTGTCCTCCTTGCGGGCGTCCTCCACCACCATCCGGGTGAAGGTGGCCTTCGAGCGCTCGTAGACCCGCACCGGCCAGTCGTAGGAGCCGGTGACCCTCAGGTCCGTGAACTCCGCGCGCGCCCCGTCGCGCACGTACACGCCGCCGCCGTCCACCAGGGCGCAGTCGGTGAACTCGGGGGACGCGTCCGCCACGTACAGGGTGTGCCAGTCGTCGTGCGTCCCGGTGAAGAGCGTCCCGCTGACCTTGGGGCTGCACCGGCCCTGGACGGCGATCACCGCCCCGGCGAAGTAGCACTCCCGGACGCTGCCCTCGCTGCCGTCCCACAGCAGCCCGCTCTCCTCGAACCGGCAGCCGACGATCTCCGCCCGGGCGCCCACGACGTTGACCCGCCGGGGCGCGGTGAAGACGCAGTCCGCCGCCCGGAGCCGGGCCCCGCGCTGTACGTACAGCGGCGGATACTCCTCGGAGGAGCTACGCACCGAGATCCCCTCGAGTTCCAGACTGCCGCCCTCGTGCACGTTGAACACGTTGGTCTCGCCGCTCGCGACCACCGTCACGGTCCCGGCGCCCTCGTCGGGGGTCACGACCACCCGCCCGCGCACGCCGATGACCAGCGGCTCCACGTACTCGCCCGGGGCGACGCGCAGGTGCAGGTCGGCACCGGCGTGACGGTGGTCCCGGACCGCCTTCCCGAGCGAGGGGGTGGCGGCGGGATCTGTCTTCGAGACGCGGACCGTGATCATGCATCGACTCCCATGGGGGTATCGCCCCGGCGCCGCGCCGGAGGGTCTGCGATAGGTACCGTATCCACCTGGGAGGCCGGGAACCCGGGACGACGCACAGTCCTGTGGCCAGGGTCGGTCAGAAACCTTCGGACCGCAGGTCGAAGGGCCCCCTCACCGACGCGTCCGCGGGCGACCGGGGAGGAGGGAGCACGTCCCGATCGGGGCGCCCGCCCGGGCGGGTCACCGCACCGCCCGGCCGCGCCCGCCCGGGTGCCGGGGACGCTCGGGCCGCGCCACCGCCCGCGGTGTTCCGAGGGGTGGCCACAACGCGAAACGCCACCCCGGACCGGGGTGGCGTTCTGGCTGGAGCCGCCTATCGGAATCGAACCGATGACCTATTCATTACGAGTGAATCGCTCTGCCGACTGAGCTAAGGCGGCACACCGCCACGCGGTACGCGTGGCGAGGCAGGAACCAGTCTAGCGCCTCCGGCGAGTGGCGCGAACCGGGTTTTCGCTACCCCGCCTCCTCCACCAGGTGGCTGGCGCAGGCCATACCGTCGTCGGGCACGGTCAGTTCGAGCAGGTACTCGTCCACGACCGCGTCCACGCAGGCGTCGCCCATCCGGTAGCCGGTGTGGCCGTCGCCGTCGCGGGTGACCAGGAAGCCCGAATCCAGCTGGTCGGCGAGCGCCTCGGACCAGGCGTAGGGGGTGGCGGAGTCACGCGTGGTGCCCACCACCATGATCGGGTCGGCGCCGACGGCGTTGAGCTCCCCCAGCGGAGCCACCGCCTCCTCCGGCCAGAACGCACAGGTCAGCGCGCCCCAGGCCAGCATCGGTCCGAACATCGGGGACTCCTCGGCCGCCTCGGCCGCCGCGTCCGCGTAGGCCTCCACGTCCCGGGGGGCCACCGAGTCCGAGCAGTTCACCGCGGTGAGCGCGGCGGTGGAGTTCTCGTACTCGTCCGGGTCGGCGCGCCCGTACAGGTCGTCGCCGAGCAGGAGCAGGCCGGTACCGTCGCCGTCCTCCTTCGCGTCGGTGAGCGCCTCGCGCACGCGCGGCCACCAGTTCTCCGTGTACAGGGCGGCGAGCACGCCGAGTTCGGCGCGGGCCCGGTTGACCTCCCGGCCGTCACCGGTGGAGTTGGCCAGGGGCTCCTCGGCGGCGCCCGCCAGCAGCTCGTCCAGGGCGGCCACGCCCTCGTCCACGGTGCTCCCCCGGGCGCCCAGCGGGCAGTCGGGTCTGGTGAGGCAGTCCTCCACGAAGGAGCGCAGCGCCGTCTCGAAGCCGGTGGCCTGTTGCACGCTCACGGTGAGCTGGTCCTGGCTCGGGTCGACGGCGCCGTCGAGCACCAGGGCCCGCACCCGTTCCGGGAACTGCTCGGCGTACTGCGCGCCGATGTGGGTGCCGTAGGAGGCGCCCAGGTAGGTGAGCCGCTCGTCCCCGAGCAGACCGCGCAGCACGTCCATGTCGCGGGCGACGTCGGCGGTGCCGATGTTGCGCATGAGGTCCGGGTCGTTCTCCTCGCAGGCCTCGACGAACGCCCGGCTGTTGGCCTCGATCTCGGCCAGCCCCTCGGGACCGAGGTCGGCGAGGTCGTCCGCCCCCTCGCCACCGCCGTAGTCCGTGCCCAGGAACTCGTCGATCCCCTCGGCGTCCAGACAGGTCAGCGGGGTGCTGCGGCCCACCCCGCGCGGGTCGAACCCGACCACGTCGAAGCGCTCCCGCACCGCCTCGCTCACGGTGTAGGGCGCGTGGTCCACGAAGTCGTGGCCGGAACCGCCGGGGCCGCCGGGGTTGACCAGGAGCGAGCCGGTGGCGTCCCCGCCCGTGGCGGGCAGGCGCTTGACCGCGATCTCGATCCGCTCGCCGTCGGGGTCGTCGTAGTCCAGCGGCACCTCGAAGACGGCGCACTCGCTGTCGGGCAGACCGGTCTCGCACTCGTCCCAGGCCAGCACCTGCTCGGCGATCTCCACCGGGGCGCCGTCCCCGCCGTCGCCGGTCGCGTCGTCGTCACCGCCGACCGTACAGCCGGAGACCACCACCGTCCCGGCGAGCAGTACCGCCCACGGACCCCGATACCTCGTGCCCACCCGTAACCGCCTTCACTCGAATCCCGTGACCGCCGAACACCCGTGCAGGGAGGCGGACCCGCTCCCGGACCGCCGTACCGGTCGGGTCGCGCCCCGCACCCGTGTGCCCCCGACCGTGGTCGCGCGAGGGCACCACGGCCGCCAAGGGTCACGCTGGGGTGCGCGACCCGACCATTCTCCCGGTGACCGCGCGGGCCCCGGGCTCCAGGTCCCTATCCGGCCAGGAGCGCGGAGGTCATGGCCTCCATGGCGATCTGCGGGTGCACGTTCGCGGCGATCCGCCCGCGACAGGCCATGATCGCGTCGATCCTACGCAGTGTGGACTCCGGGGTCGCGGAGTCGGCGACGCGTCTCAGGTCGCCCGAGCGCTCGGCCGTGGACAGCTCCACCGTCGCGCCCAGCTGGAGGGCGAGCACGTCCCGGTAGAAGGCGGCCAGGTCGAGCAGGGCCCGGTCGTAGGAGTCGCGCTTGATCCGTGTGGCCCTGCGCTTTTGCCGCTCGTCCAGGTCCTTGAGCGCGCCCGCCGCGCCGCGCACCGCCTTGGCCACACCCTTGCCGGTGGACCCCTCCCCGAAGGCCGCCTTGAGCTCGTCCCGCTCCTTCTCGTTGAGCGCAGTGGTGAGCGCCTTGGACTCCTCCTCGGCGATCTCGAACAGCCGAGCGGCCGCGGTGACGCAGGCTCCGAGCCCGTCGAGCCCGGCCGGGATGGACAGGACCTCCTCGCGTCTGCGCCGTGCCTGCGGGTCGGTGGCCAGTTGGCGGGCCCGGTCGACCCGGCCCGCGGCGGCGCGGGCGGCCGCCTCGGCGGTGGTCCTGTCGACGCCGTCCCGTTGGACGAGGGCGTCGACGATCCGACCGGTGCCGGGAGTGGCCAGGGTGACCAGTCGGCACCGGGAGCGGATGGTGATGAGGAGGTCCTCCGGGGTGGGCGTGCACAGCAGCCACACCGTGCGCGGCGAGGGCTCCTCCACGGCCTTGAGGAGCGCGTTGGAGGCGGCCTCGGTGGCGCGGTCGGCGTCCTCGAAGAGCACGATCCGGAAGTTGCCGCCGGAGGGCTTGGAGCCGGCGCGGAGCACGAGGTCACGGGTGGCGGCCACACCGAAGCTCAGCCCGCTGGGCTGGACGTACAGGACGTCGGGGTGGGTCCCGGTCAGCACCTGGTGGCAGGAGTCGCAGTGCCCGCACCCTCCCTGCCGGCACTGGAGGGCGGCGGCGAAGGCGCGTGCCGCCTCCTCCCGGCCGGACCCGGGCGGGCCGGTGAACAGCCAGGCGTGGGTCATGCCGGTTCCGCGCCCGCCCGCGAGGAGGTCGGCCGCTCCCGCCACGGCGCGTTCCAGCTGCGCGCTCGCCGCCTCCTGGCCGACGAGGTCGTCGAAGACCGTCAAGCTTGCCCCCCGGAGCACATGGATTGTCTGGTTCCAGAATAGGAGTCCCGACCGACACCGGAACCGTTTTCCACAGCCCCCGCTCCGACCGTCCCCCACCCGGGACCGACGCGCCGGCGCGCGCACGGCCCGGGACCGCGCGCGCCACCGCCCCGGCGGGGCTTCGCGACGAGTTCCGCCGCCTCGGCGAGTCTGTCCGGGAGAGAAAGGTGGTCTTCATGAGCGAACCGACACCCGTCACCGAGGTCTGCCCCGAGTTCGGCAGCCCGGACGCGCCGCCCACGCCCTGGGAACGGGCCCGCGCCGTCCTGGCCGGGGCACCCCTGTACTGGGTCATGACGGTGCGTCCCGACGGGCGCCCCCACGCGACCCCGCTGCTGGGCGTGTGGACGGACGGCGCCCTGTACTTCTGCACCGGGCGTGAGGAGCGCAAGGCCCTCAACCTGGCCGCGAATCCGCACTGCGCGGTGAACACGGGGGACAACGCGTTGGAGGGCGGTCCGGACGTCGTCGTCGAGGGGCGGGGCGTCGCCGTGGACGACCCGGTGGAGCTGGACCGGGTCGCGGGCACCTACGAGGACAAGTACGGGACCGACGTCACCGCCGAGACCGGCACCTGGTTCGGGCTCCCGGACGCGGTGCGCCGGGGCCGGGTCCTGACGGTCCGGGTCGCCCCGGTGAAGGCCTTCGCCTTCGGCAAGGCACCGGTGTTCAGCCAGACCCGCTACGTGTTCCCCTGAACGGGTCCCGCCGGGCGGGAAGCGTCCGGTCCCCGCCCGGGGTCCGCGACTCCCCCGGACGACGCGAGGGCCCCTCCCCGACGGGAAGGAGCCCTCGCGTACGCACCGCTCCTACTCGGGGCGGATCACCGGGATCATGCCGGTGACCGCCTCGGAGCTGGAGTCGATCGGGTCGGGCAGCAGCGGACGCACCCGGCGCTGGATCTCCCGGGTGATCTTCTCCCGCGGCTCCCGGGCGTCGAGCACCAGGTAACGGTCGGGGGCCTGTTCGGCGAGGTCGCGGAAGCCCCTGCGGACCCGCTCGTGGAAGTCCACCGACTCCGACTCGATGCGGTCGGCCGGTCCGCCCAGCCGTGACAGCCCGTCCTCCGGACGCACGTCCAGCAGCACCGTGAGGTCCGGAACCAGGCCCTGGGTGGCCCACCCGCTGATCTGGCCGACGTCGTCGGCCTCCAGGTCGCGCCCGGCGCCCTGGTAGGCGAGCAGGGAGTCCACGTAGCGGTCGCTGATGACCACGGCGCCCCGGCGCAGCGCGGGCAGGATCTCCTGTTCGACGTGGTCTGCCTTGTCCGCCGCGTAGAGCAGCACCTCGGCGCGGTTGGTGATGTGCGAGTTCTCCCGGTCGAGGAGGATGCCCCGCAGGCGCATACCGAGCTTGGTGGCACCCGGCTGGCGGGTTCCCACCACCTCGAATCCCTGGTCGCGCAGCCACACCGTGAGCTCGCGCACCTGGGTGGACTTGCCCGCGCCCTCGCCGCCCTCCAGGACGATGAAGGCGCCGGTGATCCGGTCGTCCTCCTCCTCTTCGGCGGTGGGGGCGACGCCGCGCAGCGCGGCGAAGAGCTCGGGGAGCAGGCCGGGCCCCGCCTCGGGGTCGTCCCGGTTGGCCTGCTGGTAGGCGACGGCCGCGCCGATGACGGCGAGGAGTCCGCCGACCATCAGGACCAGGCCGCTGCCATGCAGGTCGTAGCTGAGCGGACCGCCGAGGGGGATCACGTGGTCGCCCGCCAGACCCGCCGCCAGCGGGGCCAGGACCGCGGCGGTGAGCAGGGCGAGCCTGCCGGTGCCGAGCAGGAGTGCGAACGCCGCCTCGCGCCGCTCCTCCTCGACCTCCACGGCGACCAGGGACGTACCGGTCACCCAGGCCAGACCGGCGCCCGTCCCCAGGACGAGGGCCAGGACGGCGGAGAGCACCATGTCGCCGATGGCACCGGTGAACAGCAGCGCCAGGGCGGCCAACAGCACGGACAGCCCGAGCAGGCGGCGCCGGCTGAACTGCTTCAGAACGCGCGGTCCGGAGACCAGGCCGAGCCCCAGGCCCAGGAAGAGCGCGGCGACCATGACGCCGAACCCGGCGTTGCCCGCGCCGAGGTTCTCCACGTGTGCCCGGCCCACGCCGATCACCAGGCCGCCCGCGGCCGCCGTGGCGGCCAGGCCGACGACCGTGCCGCGCACGAGCGAGCCGCCGCCGACCGCCGCGCGGCCGGACAGGACGGCGTGCAGCACGTTGGCGTCGCGGTTGGGGCTCAGGGACCCCTTGGGAACGGTGTGCTTGGGCAGCGGCAGTCCGGCGACGACGATCGCGGCGACGAAGAAGGTGAGGGCGTTCAGGTAGAGGGAGACGTCCGCCTCGGGGCTGGCCAGGGACGGCACGAGCGCGCCCAGCAGGTTGCTGACCGAGGCCAGCACCGCGAACAGCAGTGCCGCGACCGGGGCCGCGCCGTAGGTCGCCAGCAGGGTGAGCCGGTTGGCCTGACCGAGCATCCGCTTGGGGACGAGGGTCGGGATGGTGGCGTCCCGGGCCGGAGTCCACAGCAGGGCGATGATCTCCGCGAGCAGGCTCGCGACGAACAGCCACTGGAGCGTGAAACCGGAGGACAGCAAGCCGACCACGGGGATGGACGCGTAGAGGAGGCCGCGCAGGACGTCGCCGCCGACCATGGTCCACCGCCGGTCCAGGCGGTCCGCGACGGCTCCGGCCAGGGGGCTGAGCAGGATCGCGGGGGCCAGCTTGACGGCGACGACCCCGGCGACGGCGAGGTACTGGGTGAGGGGGGAGCCGTCCGCGGTGAAGATGGCCGCGAGGGACACCAACGCCAGCAGGCTCAGCCAGTCGCCGAGGCTGGACAGGGAAAGCGAGATCCACAGCCTTCTGAAGGGTGTGATCGCGAGGACGTTCTGCGCCTCGGCCGGCGCTCCCAGGGGTGCAGATCTGCTCATAGCGCTCAAGATTATCGATGAGGGGGATAGGAAATGACAGGCGTGCTCGCCTGTCCAGGTCATTCGGGGGAAACGTTCGGGATTCGCGCACGTTTCCGTGGGCCCGACCGTGCCACACAGCGTAGTACGGAAGATCATCCCCGAACAGGGTCCCGGGTCGCGTATCCGTCACATGTCCGTGGGGATCGCTCCCGCCCGGGAGAACCGAGCGCCCGGACACCCCCGAAGGGGGCGCCCGGGCGTGGGCGGCCGGTCCGGCCGGAGCCGGTCAGGACTCGTCGGTGCTCTTCTTCGCCGTGGTCCTCGGCTCACCGGTCTTCTTGGCGGCGGGCTTCTTCGCCGCCGTCTTCTTCACCGTGGTGGTCGCCGTCTTCTTCGCCGCGGGCTTCTTGGCCGGGGCCTTCTTGGCGGCGGGCTTCTTGGCCGGGGCCTTCTTCTTGGCGGGGGCCTTGGCCCGGCGCTCGGCCAGCAGTTCGGCGGCGCGCTCGTCGGTGATCGACTCGACCTCGTCGCCCTTGCGCAGGGAGGCGTTGACCTCCCCGTCGGTCACGTAGGGGCCGAAGCGGCCGTCCTTGATCACCATCTTGGCACCCGACGCCGGGTCCTCTCCGAGTTCGCGCAGGGGAGGCGCCGCCGCACGGCGCCCGCGCTGCTTGGGCTGGGCGAAGATCGCCTGGGCCTCCTCCAGGGTGACCGTGAACATCTGCGCCTCGGTCTCCAGGGAGCGGCTGTCGGTGCCCTTCTTCAGGTACGGGCCGTAGCGGCCGTTCTGGGCGGTGACGTCCTCGCCGTCGATCTGGCCCACCACGCGCGGCAGCGACAGCAGGCGCAGCGCGTCCTCCAGGGTGACCGTGTCCAGGTCCATGTCCTTGAGCAGCGAGCTGGTGCGCGGCTTGACCTTCGCGGCCTTCTTCGCCTTGGTCTTGGTCTCGCCCTCGGGCTCCTCCGGCTCCGGGATGATCTCTGTGACGTAGGGGCCGTACCGTCCGGACTTGGCCACGATCATCCGGCCGGTCTCCGGGTCGGTGCCGAGCTCGCGGTCGCCGCTGGGCTGGGCGAAGAGCTCCTCGGCCTTGTCCGGGGTGAGCTCGTCGGGGGCCAGGTCCTCCGGCACGTTCACCCGGACGCCCTCGCGGTCCAGGTAGGGGCCGTAGCGCCCCACCCGCAGCACGATGTCGGTTCCGGGCAGCGGCAGGGAGCTGACTTCCTTCGGGTCGATCTCGGAGAGGTGGTCGCCCACCAGTTCCTTGAGCCCCGTCTCCTGGTTGCCCTCGGCGTCCTCGCCGCCGAAGTAGAAGCGCCGCAGCCACGGCAGGCTCTCGGCCTCGCCCCGGGCGATGTCGTCGAGGCTGTCCTCCAGGCGGGCGGTGAACTCGTAGTCCACCAGGTTGCCGAAGTGCCGCTCCAGCAGCTGCACCACGGCGAAGGCCAGGAAGGACGGCACGAGCGCCGTGCCCTTCTTGAACACGTACCCGCGGTCCAGGATGGTGCCGATGATCGACGCGTAGGTGGAGGGGCGGCCGATCTCCCGCTCCTCCAGCTCCTTGACCAGGGTCGCCTCGGTGTAGCGCGCGGGGGGCCGGGTGCTGTGCCCCTCGGCCTCCAGGCTCTGGGCCTTGACCTGGTCGTCCTCGGACATCGCGGGGAGTCGGCGCTCGCGGTCGTCCAGGTCGGCGGCGGGGTCGTCGGAGCCCTCCACGTAGGCTTTGAGGAAGCCGTGGAAGGTGATGACCTTGCCGCTGGCGCCGAACTCGACGACCTCGCCGCCGGTGGAGGTGCCCTCGATCCGGACGGACACGGACTCGCCGACCGCGTCCTTCATCTGGGAGGCGACGGTGCGCTTCCAGATGAGGTCGTACAGGCGCAGCTCGGGACCGCTCAGCCGGGTCTCGCTGGGGGTACGGAAGGCCTCACCCGCGGGGCGGATGGCCTCGTGGGCCTCCTGCGCGTTCTTGACCTTCTTGGCGTACACGCGCGGCTTGTCCGGCAGGTAGTCGCCGCCGTACAGGCGCCGCACCTGGTTGCGGGCGGCGTTGACCGCGCTGTCCGACAGCGTGGTGCTGTCGGTACGCATGTAGGTGATGAACCCGTTCTCGTACAGCCGCTGGGCGACCTGCATGGTCTGCTTCGCGGACAGGTTGAGCTTGCGGGAGGCCTCCTGCTGGAGGGTGGTGGTGCGGAAGGGCGCGTAGGGCGAGCGGCGGTAGGGCTTGCGCTCCACCGACTTCACGGAGAACCCGGCCCCGGCCAGGCGCTCGGCCAGACCCCGGGCGGTGGCCTCGTCCAGCTGGCGCACGTCGCGGTCGGAGCGCACGGTGCCCTGGGGGGTGAAGTCGCGCCCGGACGCGACGCGCTTTCCGTCCACGGAGAAGAGCGTGGCGGGGAAGGCGGCGGGGCCGTCGGGGGCCCCGGTCCCGGTGGCGTCGAAGACGGCCTTGATGTCCCAGTACTCGGCGGAGGTGAACGCCATGCGCTCGCGCTCGCGCTCGACCACCAGGCGGGTGGCCACGGACTGCACGCGGCCCGCCGAGAGCTTCGGCATGACCTTCTTCCACAGCACGGGGGAGACCTCGTAGCCGTAGAGGCGGTCCAGGATGCGCCGTGTCTCCTGCGCGCTGACCAGACGGGTGTTCAGGTCGCGCGTGTTGTTCGCGGCGTGCTGGATGGCGTCCTTGGTGATCTCGTTGAAGACCATCCGGCGTACGGGAATCCTGGGGTTGAGCTCTTCGCGCAGGTGCCAGGCGATGGCCTCGCCCTCGCGGTCCTCATCAGTGGCCAGGAGGAGTTCGTCGGCGTCCGCCATGAGCTCCTTGAGCTTCTTGACGTGTGCCTTCTTGTCGGAGTTGACGACGTAGAGCGGCTCGAAGTCGCTGTCCACGTCGACACCGAGGCGCGCCCAGGGCTCTTTCCGGTACTTGGTGGGGATCTCGGCGGCCTTGGTGGGCAGGTCACGGATGTGACCGATGCTGGACTCCACGACGTAGCCGCGCCCCAGGTACCCGGCGATGGTCTTCGCCTTGGCTGGTGACTCGACGATGACGAGAGCGGTACCCGCCCCCTGGCTTGCGTTGTCCTTCGAGCCGTTCTTGCCGGCGCTGCCCTTCGTGGGTGGCACGCTGTTTCCCCTACGTCTAGCCTTACGTGTTCTGTCGGCCGCGGTCCTTCGGTTCCCGTGGGAACCGACAGTAACCGAACTACCGGCTCTCCCCCGTCGGTGAGCGGGCCCGGCCCCTCGCTCGGGTCTCGCCCTCAGCGTTCCTCGGGCCGCCTCCCACCGGCACCCGCAGAATAAGCGCATCCCGACCCGGTACCGGCCCGTAACCAGGACCAGCGGCCGTGGCGCCGCTCTCCCCCGGACCGTTTCCTCCTCCGGCGAGCACCCGGAACACCCAGGTAATGTGACTTGCCTCACACTTCGGGGCTCCAGGGTGTCTCGTCTCCAGAATGCGGCGAGTCCTCCCGGATATTCCCGGGAGGACTCGGCTCACGTCCTGAGCTCGACGGTCGTCACCTCCACCCTCCCGCAGTCCACCGCGTTCCATAACGGAACGGGAGCGCGGAGGCGACACACCACCACTTCACTCAGAACGCCCACGGCACCGCGTGGGGTACCGGTCGCGGGGACGCCGGCCCGTGCCACCGCCGCCGCCGGGACCGGGGGTCCGGCTTCCCGCAGTCCACCGCGTTCCATAACGGAACGGGAGGCCGCACACCCCTGGTCCGGCGGGTGGCCGCGAACGGACACACCCCCCGCTCAGGCCCCGCGGACCGTACCGGAGCGCCCGAAGGCGGCACCGCGCACGTCCCGGAACCTGCTCTGGTTGCTACAGGCCGATGCCGGCGGCGCCCAGGAGGTCACCGACCGGGTCGACGGACGGGATCTCGGAGGCCTCGGGCAGCTCGGCGGCGCGCTCCGGGGCGTGCTCCTGGACGGACTGCGCGGCGGTCTCGCTCAGGTCGTAGCTGACGGGCAGCATCTCGGAGACGGGCACCTCGGGCAGCTCGCTGACCACGGGGACGCTGTTCAGGGCCGAGGACTGCGCCTCGGTCTCCGCGCTCTGGTGCACGACCTTGGAGTCGGCGTCGGTGGCGCTGGCGCCCGCGACACCCGCGACGGCGGCCACGGCGTTGCCCGCGACGTTCACCGGGACGTCGGCGTCGGCGACCAGCTGGTTGCCGCCCAGGACGGAGCCGTTGCCGGAGGTCGCGATGTCGCGCTGGGCCTCCTTGACGACGGCGTCGCTGTCGGTGGCGGCCGCGCCCGCGACCCCGCCGACCGCGCCGACCGCGTTGCCGGCCACGTTCACGGGCACGTCCAGGTCCACGACGGCCTGGTTGCCGCCCAGCAGCGAGCCGTTGCCGGAGGTGGCGATCGACTGGTGCTCGCGGACCGGGGCGGACTGGCGCAGCACGCCCGCGTCCACGCCGGAGGTGTCGGGCAGGATCGACGCGTTGCTGACGGCCTCGTTGACCAGGTCGGTCGCGGTCAGCGGGCCGGACTGGTGCTCGACGCCGGGGGCCGCGTGGCTCTGGCGGACGATCGCGTCCGCGTCGGTGGCGGCCGCGCCCGCGACGCCGCCGACCGCGCCGATGGCGTTGCCGGAGATGTTCACGGGGACGTCCAGGTCGCCGACGATCTGGTTGCCGCCGATGAGGGAGCCGTTGCCGGAGGTGGCGACGTCGGGCTCGCCGTGCTTGTGGCCGTGCCCGTTCTGGAGGACCTTGGAGTCGCTGCCGGTGCTGGAGGCACCCGCGACGCCGCCGACCGCGCCGATGGCGTTGCCGGTGACGTTGACGGGGACGTCGCCGTCGACGACCAGCTGGTTGCCGCCCAGGATCGAACCGTTGCCCGAGGTGTGGACCTCGTTGTGGTGGTGGTCGATCACCTTGGCGTCCGAGCCGGTGCTGGAGGCACCGGCGATACCGGCGACGGCGCCGACGGCGTTGCCGGTGACGTTGACGGGGACGTCCGCGTTCAGGACGGCCTGGTTGCCGCCGAGAACGGAGCCGTTGCCGCTGGTGGCGACATCGCTGTCGGCGAAGGCCACGCCGGCGCCCAGGGCGACGAATCCGGCCGCCAGGAGCACGGACTTCGCGGAGGTGCTGGCCCACTTACGCATGTGGGAAGTCCTTTCAAGAGAACGAGTTGATGAGAAGGTTCGTGTGCGGGCCACAGGCCGTTCCACACCCCTGGGTGGGGTGCGGGCCTTCGGCCGAGGCCGGGGATCATCCGGTCGGCTCCGCACCTGGTCGGTGCGTGGTCTGCCGGTCTGGTGGGTGCGGGCGGAGTCCGTCTGCGCTGGCTGCGCGAGGACGTCCACACCCCGTCGATCAGCTCCGCCCTGGTGGGACGGCGGCTGACGTGAACCCCGAGCACTTGGCCTCGGCCGGTGCTGCGGGACTCGCGTCAACCCCCGGGCCCGAAGGCCCGGGAGGCTGATCAGGCCCGGGCGCCGCGGCGCTTACCGAAAAGCAGGAGCCCGGCACCGGCGGCGATCACGAGGACCGCCCCCGCGAGGAGTCCGGCGAGGCCGCTCTGGTCGGCGCCGGTCACCGCGAGGCGCTGCTCGTCGGTGGTCGGGGCACTGGGCGAGGCGGGGTCGGAGGGCTCGGGCGTCTTCGAGGAGGGGTGCGAGGGCTCCTCGGAAGGGGAGGGGGACGGGGACGGAGAGGGGGACGGCTCCTCCGCCTCCTCCTCGCGGTCCGGAACCTTCGGGGTCTCCTCGCCCGGGGTCTCCCCGCCGGGCGTCTCCTCGCCGGGCTCACCGGGGGTGCCGGGCTCACCGGGCTCTCCCGGCTCGCCGGGCTGGCCCGGCTCCTCGGGGTCGTAGCCGTCGTAGCCGGGGTGCGGGTTCTTCGGGGTGCCGCCTTCGGTCACCTTGGCGTCGCCGCCCGTGCAGTCGGCTCCGGCGATGCCCAGGACGGCGATGGCGTTCCCGCAGAGGTTGACCGGGACGTCGCCGTCGACGACCAGCTGGTTGCCCCCGCCGATCGACCCGTTACCGCTGGTCGTGGTGTCGGCGTGGGCGATGCCGCTGGCGGCGACGAAGAATCCGGTGGCCACGAGGGCCGCGAGGCGGAGGTGGGTTGACTGGGTCATCGGCTGTCCTTTGGTCGACGAGGAGATCTGCTGACTGCTCGTGTGACCGCGGACTGGTCTCCCGGCTGTGGAGCCTGGGAAGAGGGCACGCCCGCCGGGAGTCGGCAGGGCGGCGGTGCGCAGGGCGCACGGACCGGCCGCGGTCGGAGAGCGCGGCTAGTCGGGAGAGTAGGAGGGGTCGTCCGCGGCGTCGCGAACGACCAGGGTGGGGTCGCCGGGAAGGGCGACCCGCTGGGCCCGAAGCACCATGTGACCGGAGCGGGCCATGAGGAATCCGGCGGCGCCGGGGGCCGGGAAGGACGGGGCGGAGGCACCGGTGGTGTCCGGCCCGACCTGGTACTGGGAGCCGCCTCCGATGAGGCGGACGCGCTCGGCGGAGTCGTCGCCGGAGGCCGTGTCACCGGCGTTCTCCGCGACCTCGTTGGCGACGCGCCACGAGGTCTGGGCGACGTGGGCGGCGACCTCGTCCTTGACGCGGGCCGCCCGCTCCTCCTTCTCGCGCCTTTCGGCGTCGGCGCGCTCGACGGCGGAGGCCACGGCGGGCTCGTCGTCGGCACCCAGGATCGGCAGCCCCAGGGGGCCGCCGGGTTCGGTCACGGCGTCGATCCCGCCGCGTCCGACCGTGTCGTTCAGGCTCGTGGCCACGCTGTCGACCAGCGCGGACTCGCGCAGTGACTCGTCAGTGGAGTCGACGACCCCCTGACCGGTGCGGGCCACACCCGCGACCAGTCCGGTGGCACCGCGCGCGGTGTCGTCGACCGCCTGCCCGGTGTCGTGGACGACGGTGGCCACGGAGCTGTCCTCCAGCGCCGCCCCGACCCCGGTGTCCCGGAGGGCGTTCGCGGGAAGTGCGGACGCCTGCGGGACGACGGCGCCGGCGAGGGCCTCCGTGGAGGAGGCGGCCCGGCTGGCGGTGTCGGAGAGACGGGTGTCGCGCAGGTCGTCGGCGGCCTGCCCGGTGCGCTCGGCGAGTTCGCCGACGCCCAGGACGTCTCCGCCGAGGCCGCCGGAGTCGGAGCCGGTCTCGCTGTGCGCGACCCCCACCCCTCCGGCCAGCCAGGCGACGGCGACGATGCCGGACAGGAGCAGCAACCGAGCGTAGGCACCACGGGCGTTGCGAGCAGCGCGACTGGAGGAAACCAGCCACCCTCGGCTCGCGAGCACCATGGATGCCCCTTCGTTTCGTTACTGCTGGACGGTCCCGTGCGGCGGCGCCGCTGACGGTCGCACAGCGAGACCCCGGAGAACCGGAGACCTCGCCGAACTGAAAGCAACACTAGCATCACCGTGAGTGACCATGGGTGGAAAAAACGAACCGCGCCGAGATCTTCCCGACGCGGTCCGCCCGTCCCGTCCCCTATGGGAGGAATTGCGGGTCAGCTCATGCCGACGAAACGGTCCAGCACCCGCACACCGAACTGGAGGCCGTCCACCGGGACGCGCTCGTCCACCCCGTGGAACATGCCCGCGAAGTCCAGCTCCGGGGGGAGCCGCAACGGCGCGAAACCGTAGTTGCGCACGCCCAGGCGGGAGAAGCTCTTGGCGTCCGTACCGCCCGACAGGCAGTAGGGGACGGCCTTGGCGCCCGGGTCCTCCGCCAGCAGGGACTCCGACATGGCGTTGACCAGGCCCCCGTCGAAGGAGGTCTCCACCGCGGGCAGGTGGTGGATGAAGTCGCGGCTGACCTTCGGGCCCAGCAACTCGTCGATCTTCGCGAAGTACGCGTCCTCGGTGCCGGGCAGGAAGCGCCCGTCCACCTGGGCGGTGGCCTCGCCCGGGATGACGTTGGCCTTGTACCCGCCGCCGAGCACGGTGGGGTTGAGGGTGTTGCGCAGGGTGGCGCCGATCATCTTGGCGATCGGCCCCAGCCGCGCCACCGTGGCGTCCACGTCCCTCTCGTCGAAGGGAATGCCGAACTCCTCGCAGATCTCCTCAAGGAAGGTCCGCACGGTGGGGGTGAGCTGCACGGGGAACTCGTGCTGCCCCAGCCGGGCCACGGCCGCCGCGAGCTCGGTGACGGCGTTGTCCCGGTTGGTCATCGAGCCGTGACCGGCGGTGCCGCGCGCGGTCAGCTTCATCCACGCGATGCCCTTCTCCGCCGTCTCCACGAGGTACAGGCGCCGGTTCTCGTTCACCGTGAAGGAGAAACCGCCGACCTCGCTGATCGCGGAGTCGCAGTCGGCGAACAGCTCGGGGTGCTCGTCCACCAGGTACTGCGCGCCCCAGGTCCCGCCCGCCTCCTCGTCGGCGAGGAAGGCCAGGACGATGTCGCGCGGGGGGCGGCGCCCCTCGCGCAGCCGCTGGCGGAGCATGGCCAGCACCATCGCGTTCATGTTCTTCATGTCGACCGCGCCCCGGCCCCACACACAGCCGTCGGCGACCTCGCCCGCGAACGGGTGGTGGGTCCAGTCCTCGGGTGCGGCGGGGACCACGTCGAGGTGGCCGTGGATGAGCAGCGGCGGGCGGGAGGAGTCCTCGCCCGAGATCCGCGCCACGACGTTGCTGCGCCCGGGGTGCTTCTCGTAGATCCGCGACTCCACCCCGACCTCGTCGAGCTTGGCGGCCACGTACTCCGCCGCCTTGCGCTCGCCCGGCCCGGAGTGGTCACCGTAGTTGGAGGTGTCGAACTCGATGAGCTCCCGGCACAGGTCGACGACCTCGACCTCGCCCGCGCTCGGTTGCCCGCCTGGTTCCACCATCTGGTTCTCCCATCTCAGGACGCACCTTTTGGCCTAGAGCCTGTCACGATGACCCCCCGCCGGAAAACTGGTTCGGACTCCCCCAGACCTTTGCTATGGTTAAACCTGTTCGGAGCGACAGGCGCCGAACAGCCCAGTCCGGGTGGCGGAATAGGTAGACGCGCTAGCTTGAGGTGCTAGTGGCCGTTAAGGCTGTGGGGGTTCAAGTCCCCCCTCGGACACTCTTGACTTTCCTCTGAGGTGCGGATCGAAGGTGACTTCGGCCCGCACCTTCCTGCTGTCCGGCTCGTAGGTCGGCCGCAGGCCCCACGCCTCGTACAGGTCCGCCTCATCCTCGGGGCCCTCTCCAGAACCCCCACGATCTCGCCGAGTTCACGCACCATCTGCTCGACGGCCTCTTCGCCCAGTCGCGCCGACCCCTTCAGACGAAGCGGTCCGGGGTGAGCGTGAGGGCGCGCACCCGGACCGCTGACACCGTCAAAGCCTCGCGGGGCGGCCCCGGTCGGCCCGAGTGATACGCCACGAGCCGACCGGGAGCCACTGCGGACAGGGTGGGAGGGCCGGTTCCGCTACCGGGCGGAGTCGTCCGGTCCGGCTATCCAGCGGCGGTGAATCCACTCGCTCACCCAGAAGACCAGCGGCAGGCTCAGCAACACGGTCAGAATCCGCACCACCTGCACACCGACCACCTGGGCGCTGTCGAGGTCGAGGGCGATCGCCGCGGCCACCATCTCCCCCACACCACCGGGCACCAGCGCCAGCATCGACTCAGCGGGGTCCATGAGCCCCGTAGCGGCGAACAGCCATCCGAAGAGAAGCCCAGCGCCCAACACGACCGTCACCGCGAGCGTTCCGGGGCCGAGGATGCGTAGGAACCGCCGGAACACCTCCGGTCCGATGGTGGAACCGATGGCCGTGCCGATCAGCAACTGCCCGGTCAGGGAGATCACGACGGGCACCTCCGCAGCGAGGCCGAAGCCGAGGTTCACCGCGGCCGCTCCCACCAGACCTCCCGTGAGGGGCCACAGCGGCATACGGACCCATCGGAAGACGAGGGCGGCGCCCAGGGAACCCGCCATGACCGCGAGCAGGGGTAGCGGTGTCATGAACCCACCACCGCCAACACCACGGGCAGGAACACGAACACGATGGTCAACAGCCGGACCGCGTGCACGGTCATCACCACGTCCATCTGGGCTCCTTTGTCGATGGCCAGTGAAGTGACCTCGGCCAGGCCGCCCGGGGTGACGGCCAGGACAGCGGTGGCCGGGTCGACGTCGTAGCGGGCCATCAGCAGGGAGATGACCAGGAGGTTCACCAGGACGAGCCCGAGATAGGCGGCGATCACCGGGACGGCGACGGAAGCCGTGCTCGCCAGGGAGTCCATGGTGAGCACAACACCGCTGACCAGGCCGACCAGGAGCAGCCCGACATACCGCAGCGGTCGAGGGAAGGAGGTCGACCGCAGCCGCGGTGACCACTCGTGGTTGGCCAGGGCGGCACCGACGGCGCTCCCCAACAGCATTCCCGCGGGCACCCCCATCAGTTCGAGGAGCGAACCCACCACCACTGCCCCGGCCAGCGATCGCAGTACACCTAAGACCCGTCCCCAGCCGGGTTTGTCCGCTTGTGCCGTCACTTGACCTCAATCATTCATCGCTTCGAAACCTCGGCGTACCAGGCACGAAACCCTTGACAGGCGTTTTACCCTTGGAATACCTTTCATTCACTTGGTATACCAAAGGGGAGTGAATGTCCACCAGCAAGACTGATGTTCTCGTCGTGGGCGCCGGCAACGCCGCCATGTGCGCGGCTCACGCGGCCCGGGAACTCGGCAGGCGAGTCCTGGTCCTGGAAGCCGCACCCAAGGACCAGGCCGGCGGCAACAGCTACTTCACGGCGGGCGCCACGCGCATCACCCATGACGGCCTGGAGAGTCTCCTGGACCTCATCGAGCCCGATGAGCGACACGGCGACACGGAGGTACCGCCCTACTCCCGGGAGGAATACGCCGCGGACCTGAAGCGGGTGACCGACGGGCGCAACGACCCCGAGATGACCGCGACCCTGGTCTCGAACATCGCCGATGACATACGGTGGCTCGGTTCCAAGGGCCTTCGGTACCGCCTGATGTACGAGCGTCAGGCCTATGAGCGTCCCGACGGCGGCTACCTGTTCTGGGGCGGTCTGCACGTCGGAAACGTCGACGGCGGCGAAGGGCTGGTCCGTGATCACCACCGCGCGGCCGAGGAATCCGGCATCGAGATCCTCTTCGGTGCCCGTGCCCTCCGCCTGACCGAAACCGACGGCGTGGTCACCGGGGTGGTCTACGAACACGACGGCGAAGAGCACACCGTCCAGGCCGAGGCGACCATCCTGGGAAGCGGCGGCTTCGAAGCGAGCAAGGAGATGCGGGCCGAGCACATGGGTCCGCAGTGGCACCACGCCATCACCCGCGGAACCCCGTTCAACACCGGCACGATGCTGAACGAGGCACTCAGGCTCGGTGCTGCCAAGGGCGGGGACTGGAGCTCCTGCCACGCCACTCAGTGGGACGCGGGTTTCACGGACAACGAGTCCAACTACGAAGTCACCAACCGACTGACCCGCCAGAGCTACCCACTGGGCATCATCGTCAATCGCGACGGCAAGCGCTTCCTCGACGAAGGCGCCGACTTCCGCAACCTCACCTACGCCAAGTACGGCAAGGAAGTACTCATGCAGCCGGGCGCCGTCGCCTGGCAGATCTTCGACGCACCGCTGCGTCCCATGCTCCGTCCGCAGGAGTACGAGGTCCCCGGCGTCGGCGAGCACATCGCCGACACACTGGAGGAGCTCGCCCGGCTCTCGGGGATCGACGAGGACGGACTCGTCGAGACCGTCCGGTCCTTCAACGACTCGATCCGCACCTCGGTGGAGTTCGATCCCAACGTCAAGGACGGCCGTTCGGCCGACACCACACCGCCCAAGTCCAACTGGGCCAACCCCATCTCCGAGGGTCCCTTCTACGCCTACCCCGTCACCTGCGGCATCACCTTCACCTTCGGCGGGCTCAAGGGCGACTCACAGGCGCGAGTGGTCCGTGAGGACGGATCGGTCATCCCGGGGCTCTACGCCTGCGGGGAGGCCCTGGGCGGCCTGTTCAGCGAGAACTACCCGGGCGGTTCCGGGCTGGCCGCGGGCATCGTCTTCGGCCGGATCGCGGGTCGGTCGGCGGCGTCATGACGGGCAGCACCCAGGTCGAAAGCGTCTACCAGCAGCTCCGCGCCCGCATCCTCGACGGGTCTCTCGACCAGGGATACGATCTCAACGAACGCGCCGTGGCCGACCTCGTCGGCACCTCGCGAACCCCGGTCCGGGAGGCCGTGGCGCGGCTGCTCGTGGACGGGTTGGCCGAACGGTTGGGCCGCCGGACCCGGGTGACCGTGTGGGACGGCGAGAAGATGGGCCAGCTCTACGAGATGCGCAAGATCCTGGAGTCGGAGGCCTGTCGACTCGCCGCGATGCGCAGGAGCGAGAACACGGTGAACCAGCTGGAGGCCAGCCTCGCCGAGCAGTCCGAGTTGACGGACCCTTCCGCCACCCTGCGCCGGGAGCTGAACTACAGGTTCCACCTGATCATCTGGCAGGCCAGCGGCAACCCGTTCCTCATCGAGGCGAACCAGAAGCACGGAGTGCAGTCGATGTCCATCCCCCCCACGACGCTGCGCACGGACCAGCGCTGGAGCGCGTCGCTCGACGAACACACGCGGATGGTCGACCACATCAGGGCGCACCGGGCCGAGGAGGCCGCCGACACCATGCGCGACCACATCGAGGCCGCGTTCCGGCAGCGGTGAACCCGCGCCGGCCGGCGATCCACGGTGATCGCCCCATCGGGGCCCCTCCGACCCGGCCGCCCCTGACACAACTCGAAGCGATCGAGTCCCCGGCTTGAGAACACCCCGAAGGCCGGGGCACACGGGAGGGTTCAGCGGAATACCGGTCTCACGTCCGGAAAGGACGATTGACACCCGACCGCTCCGCTGGGCCGTCCCCGAATCCTCCCGTGCTGAAGCTCGACCACGCCCGCGTCTTCCCCGTCGGACGACGTGGTGAAAACGATGGAAGAGGGTGAACATCGGAGGGGTCCGGCGCCTGGCACCCGACAGCCGACAGCCGATCCCCACCCGTTCACGCGCCTCACCGCCCGGCCCGACAACGTTCCATCCGTCGCACACATCGAAATCGAATGGTTACACAGAAGTCCTCGGGTGCGGCACTCATAAGAGCTCGGACCATCCGGACTAATTTTACCGGACAAGTGGTGCCAAACCCGGTCATTACATGATAACGTGACGCAGATCTCATGTTGCTGAGCGCTTCCCGAACATGGGTCGACCCTCCATCACGGAACTCCGCCTCCACGGAACTCCGCCTTATCACCATGCCCCCATATCCCGAAAGGGAGAACCATGCACACCCCCTCATCGCGCCCCGCAATCAATCGAGTAAGCAAGCGGAATCACCGCGTGCTGGTGGCCGCCGCGGCGATCGCCCCTCTCATTCTGGCGGGCTGTAGCGACAACGGTGGCGAATACCCCTCGAACTCCATCGAATACATCGTTCCCTACAACCCGGGTGGTGGAGCCGACCCCGTCGGCCGCCAGTTCGTCCAGATGCTGGAGTCGGAACTCAACGCCAGTGGAAACGTCATCAACGTGCCCGGCGGAGACGAGGCGGTCGGCATCACCCGACTGGCCGGCGCCGACGCCGACGGCTACACCCTGGGGCTCGGTACCTCCGGAGGATTCGTCGCCCAGCCCCTGGTCACCGGTGAGGCCCAGTACGAGACACCCTCGGACTTCACACCCCTGGCCAAGATGTCCGGCACACCCTACGGGCTGTTCGTCTCCCCGGATTCCGACTACGAGACGTTGGACGACCTGGTCGAGGCCGCCAAACGGAACCCGGGGGAGATCCAGATCAGCACGCCCGCCGGCATGGGCAACCCGGCTTTCGTCATCTACTACCTCGAAGAGCTGGCAGACATCGAGGTATCACTGGTCACCACCGCCGGCGGTACCGGGGAAGCGGCTCTGGAAGTCATGAGCGGACGCCTGGACGCCGTGGTCGGAAACGCCTCCGGGCAGTTGGGGCTGGTCGAGTCGGGTGACCTGCGGGCGATCGCCTACAGCGGCCCGGAGGACTACAGCGACTTCCTCCCCGACGCGGTCCAGTTCAACGAGGCCGGATACGACATCCCCTTCACTTCGGACTACATGACCATGGCCCCGGCCGGTCTGGAGGAGGACGTCGAGTCGGCCCTGCGTGAGGCCTCCGACGCCATCATCATGAGCGACGAGTGGGCCGATTGGGCCCGCGAGCAGGGCGTACTTCCCCACGTGGCCACGGGTGACGAGCTGGACGCCTACCTGGAGGAAATCCAGGCCAACATCGAGCACGGCATCGAACTCGGAAACGACCGCGATAACTGATGGCTGAGACCGAGAACGCCGGCCAAGCGTCGGAAAGATCATCGCAAGGGTTGCGGAACGATCCGAAACGATTGGGTCGCATTCTCTTCGGAGCCCTTTTCCTGGCCATTTTCGTCGGATACTACCTGGCGGGAAGAGAGCTCGACAACGGAACGTTGTCCCAACCGGGCCCGGGGATGATCCCCGGATGGGTCGGCATCGCCGGGGCGGTCATCTCCCTCATAGTGATCATCGAATCACTACTGGGACGCTCGGAATCGGGTCAGATCGATTTCCCTCGCGGGCGTGATCTCAAAGACGTCCTCATATTCACAGCCATGGTGGTCGTCTTTTACGCCGCGCTGATTCCGATCCTTGGTCAGTACATCGCATCGGCACTCTTCGCCACAGCATTCATTCGCGTGGTCGGCCGTGACTCATGGTTGAAATCCATTACTATCGGCGTTGCCATGGGAATCATCTTGACCCTCTTCTTCTCTGAGGCCCTGGGGATTCGACTGCCCAGCGGCATGATCATTCCGTAAGAGGCATAAACCATGGGAACTATTGAAGGCTTTCTTTACGGCCTCAACCTCGCGCTCTCTCCCGAGCTGCTGTTGGCGGCGTTCGTCGGTGCGCTGGCCGGCACGCTGATCGGTATCCTTCCCGGTCTCGGGCCGGTCGCCGGTGCCGCGCTGCTGCTACCGCTGACCTTCGCCTACGAGCCCGTGGTCGGCATGATCATGATCGCCGGCATCTACATCGGCACCCAGTTCGCGGGGTCGATGACGTCGATCCTGCTGAACATGCCCGGTGACGCGCAGTCCGTCGTCGCGACCTTCGACGGCCACCCGATGATGAAGAACGGCCGCGGTGGAGCGGCCCTGACCATCATGACCCTCGGGTCGTTCATATCCGGTCTGATCGGGTTGGCCATCGTGCTGCTGGTCCTGCCCGCGGTCACCGGCGTGGCCATGCGGTTCGGCCCGGCGGAGTTCTTCGCTCTGACCGCGGGCGGCCTGCTCGTCCTCGCCAGGATCTCCGGGGGATCGCTGGGGTCGGGGCTCCTACCGATGATCATCGGTGTGGCGCTGGCGACGATCGGGCTGGACGTCAACACCTCGACGAACCGCTTCACCTTCGGTCAGATCGACCTGACCCTGGGGGTCGCGCTGGCCAGTGTCGCGGTCGGTCTCTACGGTCTCTCCGAGCTGATGTTCATGCTCACCGGGGACTCCAAACGACCCAAACCCCGACGCCTCCGTCTGCGTGAACTGATTCCGACCAAGAAGGAGCTCGGCCGGTCGATCACACCCTGGGGACGCGGTTCCCTGATCGGCTTCGGGTTCGGGCTGATTCCTGGTCCGGCGGCCGCGCTCTCCACCTTCGCTTCGTACAAGGTCGAACAGACGGTCTCCAAGCACCGGAAGGAGTTGGGCACCGGAGCCGTGGAGGGCGTGGCCGGCCCGGAGGCGGCCAACTCCTCGGCCACCATCGGCAGTATCGTTCCGGTACTGATGCTGGGCATCCCGTTCTCCGCCACCCTGGCCCTGATGATCTCGGCCATGACCGTCCAGGGTGTCCAACCCGGTCCCCTGTTGGCGACCCAGCGGCCCGACCTCTTCTGGTCGGTGATCGCGTCCATCCTGGTCGCCAACGTCATGTTGCTTCTGCTGAACCTGCCCCTGATCGGGGTGTGGATCAAGCTCATCATGACCCCGATGCGCTACATGGTTCCGTTCATCGTCATCATCGCCTCCATCGGGGCCTACAGCATCAACAGCAACTTCATCGACCTGCACATCGTGCTGATCGCCGGACTCTTCGGATACTTCCTGAGGCTGCTCGACTTCTCTCCGGCCTCGCTGCTGGTGGGCCTGGTCCTGGGGTCGATGATCGAGCGCTACTTCGTCCAGGGAATGGTCACCTACCGAGGTGACTTCTGGGCGATGGTCGGTGCCTCCGGCATTTCGATCACCATCTGGGCCCTTGTGGTGGTCGTTCTGTTCGCCGGGCTCCTCAAGCCCGTCTGGACCGGTCTCAAACGCAGGGTGCGCGAGCCCGTCGCCTAGCGACGACAGGATGCCGCCGATCCCACGGCCGTGGCGGCTCCCCCGAGCACTCTGCCGGAACCGGCGCCAGGGGGATCGGACCACGCTCCAGGCGTGCTCCGGTCCCCCTTTCGAGCATCCCGGCGGGCGGCCGGACATCGTCTGTGGACACCGTGCTCGCGAAAGGCGTCCCGAAGGCGGACCAGAGGACCCTGCGCTCAGGTGAGGTGCTGCTTACCTTGGAGCCACAGGAGAGTCGGGCGTCTCTTCCCGAGACACCAACGAAGGCCCTGTTCACCAGGGCCTTCTTTGTCGCCCGGAACCGGCCCGCCGCGTTCCCGGCCGGCACCGTCCGAGAGTTCTCTCAGGGGTGATCCGTGGAACCGCTCGCTGACGACGATCCGCCGAGCATCGGCCGGTACCGGCTGCTGGGCCGGCTCGGCGCGGGCGGCATGGGCCGCGTGTACCTGGGACGGACCGAGGCGCGAAGCGTCGCGGTGAAGGTCATGCACGGCGCGGTGGTCGGTGAGCCGGGTTTCCGCAGGCGCTTCGCCCGTGAGGTGGAACTGGCGCGTCGAGTCTCGGGCCCGCACACCGCCTCGGTCCTCGACGCCGACCTGGGCACCGCGGCGCCCTGGCTGGTCACCGAGTACGTACCCGGGCCGACACTGTCCAGGACGGTTCAGCGGCACGGACCGCTCACCGTGGAGGCCACGCTCGCCCTCGCCGCTGGCCTGGCCGAGGCGCTGAGGTCGATCCACCTGGTCGGGGTCGTCCACCGCGACCTCAAGCCGGGCAACATCATCCTGTCCGAGGAGGGCCCCCGGGTCATCGACTTCGGGATCGCCAAGGCGCTGCGCGGGTCCTCCGAGATCTCACTCACCCCGCTCACGCCGCTGGGCGGCCGCTTCGGCACGCCGCCGTACATGTCCCCCGAACAGATGCTCGGGGAGGAGCTGGGACCGGCGTCGGACGTGTTCTCCCTGGGCAGCGTCCTGTACTACGCGGCGACCGGGGCGCCTCCGTTCGGCCGCAAGGGGCTGGCGGTCATCCAGCGCGTGTTGGAGGCCGCACCCGACCTGTCCGCGCTCCCCGAGGACCTGCGCGACCTCGTCGGCTCCTGTCTGGCGCGGGAGCCCGCGAACCGCCCCGATCCGGACCGGTTGCTCGCCGAGCTGGGTGCGCGCCCGGGCGGCGAGGAGGACACCCCTCCCGTGATTCCCCCCGCGCCTCTCCCTCCCACGTCCGGACCCCCGACGCCCGGACCCCCGACGTCCGGACCCCCGACGTCCGGACCCCCGTCGCCGCCGCCGACCGCGCTCTCCGTACCCGAGCGGGGGCGTCGGCGTCGGCTGGGAGCGGCTCTGGTCGGTGCGCTGGTGCTGTTGTCGGCCGGGGTCTACGTACTCGGCACGGATCGGGGCGACGCTCCGCCCACCGCCGAGGCCGGCCCCGACGAGGAGGAGACCGTCCCACCGGCCGCCTCCTCCGGGGACGCGGTTCCCGTCGAGGAGGACGACGGTCCCGATGTCGAGGACCTTCCCGCACCCGAGGCACCGGAGGACCCCTGCCGCCCCGAGGACGTCCTCGTCACCCTCGACTTCTCGGAGAGGGACCGCGAGGTGTACAGCGGGGGCTCACACCCCGGGTTCCGGGTGGTGGTGGTCAACACGGCCGCCCAGACCTGCACCGTGGACACGGGCCCCGGGGCGATCGAGCTCCTGGTGCACTCCGGCGACGACCGGGTCTACTCCTCGGCCGACTGCGTCGGGGGCACCAGCGAGGAGGAGCGCCAGCTCCTTCGGGGCGTTCCGCACGAGTACACCCTGACCTGGGACCTGGGGCGCTCCTCCGTCGACTGCGCGGACGTCGGCGCGCCCGCCGGGCCCGGTTGGTACAGGGCCAACCTGGTCGGCGACTACGCCAGCGGCGCCGACCAGCTCGTGTTCCAGCTCACGGGGTGAACCGCTCGGGGACGCCGCCGAGGGTCCGCGCCGCCTCCTCACGGAGACGGCGCGAACGCCGATCATCCCGCCGCGCGCCGGGGTGTGACGGCTTCGGCGAGTCTGCGCCAGAACCCCAGTGCCCTGACGTCGCCGACGGGCGGAGCCTCGGCGGGCGGCTGCGGGGCGGCGCTCCGCGCGGCGAAGCGCACGGGCAGCGACCGCAGGCCGCGCAGGTTGACGTTGGGCAGCCACCGGTGGCTCTCGGGCGGTGTGGCCAGGCGCAGGAGCGGGAGCCGCTCGAACACGGCGCCGATCGCGGTCTCGGCCATGTCCTGGGACAGGTCCCGACCGTAGTGGGGGCAGCGGTGCGCCCCCACCCCCCATGTCAGGTGAGCCCGGTTCGACGCGATCTCGTCCAGTGTCGAACCGGCGTACAGGTCCTCCGACGCCGCCGCGAACCCCGCCACGACGCAGTCCCCGGCGCGTACCTGGTAGCGGCCCAGGCTCAGGTCCTGGAGCGGAAAGCGGGCCACCATGGTCTCCAGCGGTGTGTGGCGGACCAGGACCAGGTTCACGGAGTCGGAGATCCGCATGACGGACCGCGCACGGGACACGTCGGTGTCGGTGAGCAGCTCGCGCAGGGCGGCGCCGATGGTGTGCGTGACCGGGTCCACCCCCGCCGAGAGCAGCAGGCCCAGTTGTGCCGCGGTCTCGGCCTCGGTCAGGCCCTGCTCCAGCAACAGGGTCGGCAGGGTGGTCTCGTCGGGCTCCTCACGGGCGGCCACCGCGACCTCGAACAGCAGCCGCCCCATGGCCTGCGCCGCCTCGGGGTCGCCCTGCCAGGTGCGGGTGGTCTGGTCGATGATCCGGGCGATCTGGTCCTGGGAGAGTCCGAACAGCGTCCCCATCACCATCAGGGGCAGCGGGACGCAGAAGTCGGCCACCAGGTCCGCGTGGCCCCGGGCGGCGAACCGGTCGATGAGGCCGTGCGAGACCTCGCTGATGTTGGCGGAGGTGCGACGCTCGTTCAGCCGATCGAAGGCGCGTAACAGGGAGCGGGAGAGGCGACGGTGTTCGTCACCGTCGGAGAACAGCGCGGTCGGCCGGTACTGCCATGCGGCGCGGATTCCGGAGTCGGCCGCGATGGTGCCGTCCTCCAGGTCGCGCCAGGTCCTCGGGTCCCGGGAGAACAGGTCGTCCCTGCCGAGGACGCGCCGATTGAGGTCGTAGGACAGCAGCAGCCACCCGTGCACCCCCGGTTCCAGCTCCACGGGGGCGACGTCCCCGTAGGTGGCTCGCAGGCTCCGCCAGAATTCGGCGCGGTCGCCCCGGACCGGCTCGTACAGCCGCACCCTCGGTGGTGTGGTCCGGCTCATCAGGACGCCACCGGGTCGGCGGGCTCACCGGGGGCGTTGGCCACCATGGTGTCCATGACCTGGTGGAGGAAGGTCGGCGGGGTGGGCGGCGTCCAACCGCCGCGCGCGGTCACACGCTCCGAGACCCGCTCGTGGGCCGCCTCCAACAGCATGGCCGCGGCCACGGGGTCGCGGTGGGTGAGGCGGCCGCCGTGCTTGACGATGTCACCGCCCACCATGACCGTGTCCAGGTCGGCGGGGCCGCAGTGCAGCACCAGCGTGTGGAGGGGGTTCACGATCGGGCGCTGGCCCAGCCCGCCCACACGCACCAGGAGCAGGTCCGCGTGCTTGCCGACGTCCAGGGAGCCGGTGACGTCGCCCAGGCCCAGGGCCCGGGCGCTGCCCAGAGTGGCGTGGTACAGGACCTGCCGGGGGGTGGCCGGCGCCCCGGTCAGGCCGACCAGACCGTCGGTCCCGAGCACGGGCAGGGAGGCCCGCAGGTTCTCCGCCTGGAGAGCGAGCCGCATCTGGGCCCAGGGGTCGCTGGAGTTGTTGGACTGGATGTCGGCTCCGAGGCCGACGTGCACGCCGGCGGCGGCGGCCCGCGCCCAGACGGGGCTTCCCATACCCATCTGGAGTTCGGTGTCCGGGGTGCTGCTGGTGGTGGCGCCCGCGTCCGCGAGCAGGCGCAGCTCGTGGTCGGTGCTGGTGTTGGCGTGGGAGTGCAGCTGCCCCGGCCCGAGGAGGCCGTGCCGGTGGTAGGTCTCGATCTCGGAGGTGCCGTGGCCGGGGCCCCACACGACGTTGGTGTGCGCGGTCAGCGACACGTCAAGGTCGGCGGCGAGGCGGAACTCGCCCTCGGTCTCCTTCCAGGGGCGCAGGCCCAGCTCGGTCAGGGCCACACCCATGGTGACGCGGTCCGTGCGCGCGTCGTTGCCGCTGAAGTGGGTGGAGCGGACGCGGCGGGCGTCGGCCCACCGCTGCTCGGCGTCGGTGAACACGGGGTTCGCGGTCGGCGGGTCGTACAGCCCGTAGAACCACCGGGCGCGGAGCCCGGCGTCGGTGACCGCTCGTACGGCCTCGTCCGCGTGGTCCGGGCTGAGCAGGGCGTGACTGTAGTCGCTGGTGGTGGTCACGCCGTTGTCCAGCGACGCCAGGGCGCCGACGTAGGTGCCGGCGTAGACGTCCTCTGCCCCGTGCTGGGCCGTGTGGTTCATGCGGATGCGCCAGAAGTAGTCCTTGAGGTCCCAGTCCGCGGTGAGGCCGCGCATGGTGGTCTGCCACAGGTGCTGGTGGGAGTCGACGAAGCCGGGCACCACCAGTCGGCCTCGGGCGTCGACGCGCTCGGCGTCGGCCCGATCCCACCCGGTGCCGATGGCGGTGATCACCCCGTCCTCGACCAGGACGTCCGTCCGCTCGCATTTCCCGTTCAGCGGGTCTCCGACCAGTACCAGTCCACCGGTGATGAGGGTCCGTTGTCGCGCCATGGGGGGCTGCCTCCGCCGCTTAGGGGGTGAGTGTGTGGCACGAGTATGGCCCCGGACACCGGCAGTGATCAACACTGTGTCGAGTGTAAATCGACAGTTTGTCGATCAGGCGGGGTCGGTGATGCCGATGGCCCGCAGCACGATCCCGGTGAGCGTGTCCAAATGCCGGTCGATCTCGGCGCCGGTCGGCGTCCCCGCACGGAACCTGCGGTAGTTGTTGCGCTCCACCATCCACGTGAGCGCGGCCGCCAGGTCGGCCGGGTCGTCGCCGGTGTCCACGGCCGTGCCCTGGGCCCGGTGCCGCTCGATCCACCCCTCCAGGAAGTGGGCGTAGGCCTCCATGGCCTGACGCCACACCGCGTCCGCGGCCGGGTCGTCGGCCGCCTCCACCACGGCCCTGAGGACGGCGCCGTGGTCCTGCCAGGAGCGCAGGACGTGGCGCAGCAGGGCGGCGATCTCCGCCCGGGGCGTCAGTTCCGGGGCCGCGTCCACCAGATCCTGCGGCGGCGTGCTCAGCTCGGCCAGCGTGCGGCGCAGCAGCGCGACGAAGACCTCCGACCGCGACCGGTAGTAGAAGTACAGGGTGGGCCGCGAGATCCCGGCGCCCTTCGCGATGTGGTCCACACTGATCCCGGTCAGCGGGGTCGTGCGCAGCAGCTCGTCCAGGCTGTCCAGGATCTGGGCCTCACGCTGGTCACCCCGCTCGTAGGGGGCCCGGGTGCCGCGGGCGGCCCGGCGCGGGGGCGGTGGGGTGGGAGTGCTCATGCCCCGATGCTAGGGCGTGCCCTCGGTGCGGCCTCTCCTCAGGACGGAGCGGGACGGCGCCCGGTTCCCGCGATGATCGGGCCGGGCGCCGTCCGCCCCGTGTCAGGCGTCGCCGGGGCGCCCCAGGGCGCGCCTGAGCACCTCGGCCAGGTGCAGCGGCTCGGCGTCGGTCTCCTGCCTGACCTGGGTGCGGCACGAGAATCCGTCCGCGAGCACGATGTCCCCCTCTCCGCGTGCGCGGATCGCCGGGAACAGCTCGCGCTCGCCCAGGTCACGCGAGAGGTCCGCGTGCCCCGGCTCGAAGCCCCAGTTGCCCGCGAGTCCGCAGCAGCCGGTCCGCACGGCACGCTCGTCGACCCCCACCGCGGACAGCAGGGCGGACGACGGCGCGGAGTCCCCCATGGAGCGCTCGTGGCAGTGCACCTGCGAGACGGCGCCGACGCGCAGCTCGCCGAACGGCCAGTCGCCCGGGTCTGCGTCCACCCCGGGCAGGTGTCGGGAGACCACCTCGGAGAAGGAGACGACGGACCGCTGGAGGCGCTCCGCGCGAGGGTCGCCGGGCAGCAGCTCGGTCAGTTCGTGCGCGAGCATCTCCCGGCATGAGGGTTCCAGGCCCACCACCGGGACGCCCGCCTCCACGTAGGGCTCCATCACCTCCACGCTGCGTCGCAACACCCGCTTGACCATGGCCAGCTGTCCCGTGGAGTGCCAGGTCAGACCACAGCACACGAACTCCCGGGGCATCAGGACCTCGTAGCCCAGCGCCTCCAGGACCTCCACCGCTGCGAGCCCGGGCCCGGAGTCCAGGTGGTTGGAGAAGGAGTCCGGCCACAGCACCAGGCGGGGCCGCGCCCCGCCGTCCGGGCCGTCCCCGGTCTCCCGAGGGGCCGCGGACGCGGCGGGCGCCGCACCGGCGCGGCCGCTGCGGCGGAACTCGGTCTGCAACGAGCGGGGCGCGAAGCGGATCATGCTCCGGGAGCGGTCGACCCCGGCGGCCGCCTTGACCATCCGTTCCAGGGCGGGGACCCGCATCAGGGCGTTGAGCGCCCGGGCCGCCCCCGGGACGCGGTGCATCAGCGCCGTCAGCGCGGGGAGCCACCCCATCGAGTAGTGCGTCATCGGCCGGAGCCGCCCCGAGTAGTGCTGGTTCAGGAACTCCGACTTGTACGTGGCCATGTCGACGTTCACCGGGCACTCGGACGCGCAGGCCTTGCAGGACAGGCACAGGTCCAGGGCCTCCCGCACCTCCTCGGAGCGGTGGCCGCCGGTGATCCGTTCGCCCCGGAGCATCTCGGACAGCAGGCGGGCCCGTCCCCGGGTGGAGTGCACCTCGTCCCCGGTGACCTGGAAGGAGGGGCACATCGCGCCTTCGTCGGAACGGCACGACCCGACTCCGACGCAGCGGTTGACGGCGTTGACCAGGGAGCCCTCGTCCCGGGAGAGCGCGTGCACCGGGGTGAGCTCGAAGCGGCGCTGTTCGGGTCCGGGGCGCAACCCCCGGTCGACGGGGTCGGGGTCGACGAGGACGCCCGGGTTGAAGAGCCCGTCGGGGTCGAAGACCTCCTTGAAACTCCGGAAGGCCGCCAGCATCTCGGGGCTGTACATGCGCGCCAGGAACTCGGAGCGCGCCCGCCCGTCACCGTGTTCGCCGGAGAGCGACCCGCCGTGGGAGGCCACCAGCGCGGCGGCGCTCTCCATGAAGGCGCGGAAGACGCGGTCGCCGCCCTCGTCCCTCAACGGGTAGGACACGCGGATGTGGACGCAGCCCTCGCCGAAGTGGCCGAAGGGGATGCCCCGGAGTCCGTGGGAGTCCAGCAGTTCGTAGAGGTCGCGCAGGTAGTCGGCGAGGTTCTCGGCGGGGACGGCGGAGTCCTCCCAACCGGGCCAGGCCTCGCCGCCGTCGGGCAGCCGAGTGACGATGCCCGCCCCCGCCTCGCGGATGCGCCAGAGCGCACGGGTCTGGGCCCGGTCGGTGACCACGGTGGAGGCCACCAGCGGACCGGACCCGGCGACCAGGCCCCGTGCCCGTTCCTCGGCCTCCGCGAGGGTCGCGCCGGTGGTCTCGCAGTAGAGCCACCCCCCGGCGGTGACGTCGCCCGGGGCGCCGCCGGGCAGCCCGGAACCGGCCCGTTCCTTGCCCGGCTGCGAACGCAGGGCCGCGAGGAGGTCGCCGCCCATGCCCTCGATGGTCGCCACGCCCTCCTGGCGCAGGCGCGGTGCCGCCGCCGCGGCGTCGAAGACGGTGGGGAAGGCCAGTACCGCCAGGGCCGTGGCCTTGGGGAGCTCCACGAGGGAGACGGTGAGCTCGGTGATCACACCGAGGGTGCCCTCCGATCCCGCTACGGCCTTGGCCACGTCGAAGCCGTTCTCCGGCAGCAGGTAGTGCAGACCGTAGCCGGAGACCTGTCGGGGGAAGCGGCCGAGTTCGAGGCGCAGCATCGCCAGGTGGCGGTCGCGCAGCCCGCGCAGCGCGGCGTCGATTCCCTCGTCGTCGGCGCCGCCGTGGTCGGAGCGCACCTCGCGGCCGTCCGCGAGCAGGGTGGTGATCGACACCAGGTTCGACGCGGAGGTCCCCCACGCCACCGAGTGGGAGCCGCAGGCGTTGTTGGCGACCATGCCGCCGATGGTGCACCGGGAGTGGGTGGAGGGGTCGGGGCCGTAGGTGAGACCGTGGGCGGCCGCGGCCTCCTTGAGCTGGTCGCAGACCACCCCCGGCTGGACGCGGGCGGTGCGCGCGACCGGGTCGATCTCCAGGACGCGGTTCATGCGCCGCGACGTGTCGATCACGAGCCCCTCGCCGATCGCGTTCCCGGCCACGGACGTCCCCCCGCCCCGGCCGACCACCGACCAGCCGCGCAGCCGGGCGAGCTCCACGCCGGCGCGTACGTCGTCGGTGTCCCTCGGTTCCAGGACCGCCGCGGGGAACCGCCGGTAGAGCGACGCGTCGGAGGTGTAGGCGCCGCGCGTGGTCGTGTCGAGCCGCAGGCGGGGGCCCAGGAAGCGCTCGATCTCGGCGGCGCGGTCCCCGCCGGTGTCCGGCGCCCCGGGGAGGTCGGAGGCGGAGTCCAGGGTGCTGGTCACCGGTCACCCCTTCCACCGGAGGTGGGTCCCTGTCCGGAACCGCCGTCGTGCTCGGACGGCTCGCCGTCTTCGGGGGGCGTGGCGTCTGAGTCCTCGGGGCGCTGGGCGCGCACCCTGGACGTGTACTGGAGCACGAACGCGCAGCAGGCGCAGAGCGCCGACCCGGTGAAGGCGACCGACGACGCGCTTCCGGAGAGCGCGGTGATCCAGCCGGGCTGGACCAGGAGCACACCGGCGAGCTGGCCGAACACCACGACTGCGCCGCTGAGCAGGAACACGGCCAGGCTGGCCCAGAACAGGAACCACACCGGGCGGAGTACGACTGATTTCATGATCTCTTCCTTCACGGTCACGCCGGGATCGGCAGCCAGCCCATACCGACGAGCCAGGCGATGGCGGCCATCGGAACCACGAACCAGACGGTGAGCGGGACGAACATCTTCACGGGTTTGGCCTTGGCGAACCCGGCCGCCATGAACAGGGGGGCTCCGATGGGCGGGGAGGCGCCCTCGGTGGAGGCGCACAGGAGCAGGGTGACGATGGCGATGGTCGGGTCGACACCGATGGAGGTCAGCGCGTAGATCGACGGCGCGCCGATCGCCGCCGCCGTCGCCGTCGCCGACAGGGGGGTGGCGACGATGACGACGATGACGCACACGAGGAGCACCATCAGGGCCGGGGAGACGTCGAGCGAGGTCATGAACCCGGCGAGCTGCTCACCGAGGCCGAGCGCCTCCATGACGTGCGCGGCCGCCAGCGCGGCGAACAGGGAGATGCCGACCGTGGCGAACTGGGGGATCTCGCCGATGATCCGGGAACCCAGTTCGCGGACGGAGGGCAGGTTGCGCCGCCCCTCGACGAGCGCGAAGGCGGTCACCAGGAGGGGGACCCAGACGATGATCGAGATGTTGCTCGTGCTCTCGCCCAGGATTCCGGGCTGGGAGAGCCAGGTGCTGAGGGGGCCGAAGGTGATCACCACGGGGAGCACGACGCCCAGGAAGATGAGGGTGGACTGCCATCCCCGGGCCAGTGACTCCCGTAGCGGGACGCGCTCGGACTTCGGCAGCGGGCGGCTGTCCGACCCCCGGGACCAGAGCCACACGACGGCCATGCGGTAGAGCACGCAGTAACTACCGGCCACCAGCAGCGCGACGTACACCGATCCGCCGGTGGCTCCGGCCGCCGCGGGCATGGCGAGCAGGATGAACATCGTGGAGTTGGGCGGGAGCGCCACGCCCAGGCCCGAGTTCCCGGCGACCAGGGTGGCCGACTTCTCCGGCGACCATCCGTTGCGCTTCATCCAGGGGATGGTGATCGACCCGACCGTGGCGGTGTTTCCGGCGGTGGAGCCCGCCACCATGCCGACCATCGCGGAGCCGAGGGTCGAGACGTACCCGGGTCCGCCGCGGACACCGCCGAACGTGGAGTTGAGAATGTCGATCAACCGCCGGATCAGACCGGTCGAGGAGATCACCAGGCTCATGAAGACGAACGCCATCCCGGCGAAGGTGACCTCCGACTGGGAGGCGCCGAGCATGCCGTTCACTATCAGCTCGGGTGCCTGTAGTCCTCCGACGAGAGCGCAGGCGACGAAGGCCGCCACCAGCGCCTCGGAGATGGGTCGCCTCATCGGCACGTTCACGATGATCGTGACCACGATGAACACGATGAGGCTGACGATCCCTGCCCCCATGCTTTCTCCTCACTCGCAACACGCAGTGACTCCCGCCACATGCATGTAACATGTTACATACATCCAGATACCGCCAAATCCGGACATCTCCCTGTGGCAGGATGGGCAACCATGGACCGACTTCCCCACCGCGCGCCGTCGCTGACCGAACAGGTGATGGATCGGGTCCGGCAGGCGGTGGTCTCCCAGACCATGCGGCCGGGGGAGCTCTACAGCGTCCAGCGCCTGGCCGAGGAGATGGGGATCTCCCGCTCACCGGTCCGCGACGCCCTGGTGCGTCTGGAGGAGGCCGGACTCCTGGCCTTCGAGCGCAACCGGGGCTTCCGGGTGCTCCCCACCAAGCCGGAGGACGTGGCGGAGATCTTCTCGATACGGCTGGCCCTGGAGGTTCCGGCGGCCGCCCGGGCCGCGCGCGACGCGGACGCCGAGGACCTGGCCCGGATCGCCGCCGTCGAGGACGACATGCACGCCGCCGCCGCGAAGGGCGACGAGACCCTGTTCTTCGACCACGACGAACGCCTGCACGACACGATCATGCGGACCGGCCGGGCCGACCGCAGCGCGCGGATCGTCGCACGGCTGCGCATCCACACCCGCCTGCTCGGCGCGTCGACCGCCGGTGACGCCCGCACCCTGGACGACATCGACGCCGAGCACGCCCCGGTACTGGCCGCCATCCGCAACCGCGATCCCGTCGCCGCCCGCGAGGCGATGGAACACCACCTGCGGGCCACCGGACGCCTGCTCGTGGAGCAGGCCTGCCGACGCCAGGGGCTGTCCCCGCAGGACGCGGAGCGCATCCTGGCCGGGTTCGAGGTCGGCGTGCCCGCCGCCCGGGACCACGCTGAGGGCCTCCCCGCCCCGACGCCGGCGGACCGCTGACGCCCGCGACCCGCTTCGGAGAAAGACTCCGCCCCCGGAGAACTCCTCCGCCCCCGACGCCATCAGAACGCACAGAAAGAAACCACGGAACGAGCGGAGCTCCGGCAGGAACACCCCGGAACACCAGCCCATGGCCTGAAACCCGTCACGGGTGACCGGAAAACGGAACTCGATCACTCCACACGGCGGCCCCGGAGCGCGCACGGGACCGACAGCGAGCACGAGTATCCGCAGGCCACAGCCGCTTCTGGGGCGCCCGGGCCCGCGCGGGGGAAACGCGCGAGAAGTACGCACACGGGCTGTTCGATCCTTCACGAAAACCCCATGGTGAGCGCCTTCGGCATGCCCGGGAACCGCTGCCAGCCACTCGTTTCCACACCAAAGACATCTCCTCTCCGGGGAGAAAGGGATCGCATGAAGCGCAGTTTCCGTACCACCGTCCTGGCCGTCGCGACCTCCGGTCTGACGGTCGTCGGCTCTTCGGCGTGCTCCCCAGAGGACGTGGTCGACGCGGTGTCGGCGGACGACTCCGACTGGAGGGGCGAGGACGCGCTCATGGGACAGCTGGAGTACCTCGCCCCCGGTGAGTTCGTCATCGACGGCCAGGCCTTCTTCGTCAGCGAGGAGACCCGGTACGTGGGCGGCCTCAACGTCTGCCCTGCCGAGGACGGCCTCGACGACGTCGGCTTCGGCCTCGTCGAGTGCGATCTGGAGTCGTTCGAGGCGGCGGCCCGGGGAGACGTTCCGGTCCATGTCAAGGCCGAGGCGGAGCTGGGGGACGACGACGAGCTCGTCGCGGTGTCGGTCACCGAGTACGACAGCGCGACCCCGTACGACTCCGGAGCGACGGGCGCCCCCGAGGCGGCGCCGGGGGAGGGCACCGGGGGCGGGACCGACGTGCGCGTGGCGGGCGAACTGGAGTACGTCTCCCCCGGCGAGTACTCCGTCAACGGCACGGCGTTCCACGTCGCCGAGGACACGGTGATCCACGCCGGGATCTACGCCTGCGCCGACGGCGTCCAGGACCCCGACACCGGTGTGGTGGCGTGCGACTTCGACGAGTTCGACGCCACCCTCTCGAACGGCGCCACCGTCCTGGCCGAGGTCGAGGTGGTCGACGGGATCGCCACGTCGATCACCGAGTACGAGGTCGAGATGTACTGACCCGAGAGCTTCCCCCGCCCCCGCCGGTTCCGCGACGCGCGAGCCCGGCGGGGGCCGCCCCGTCCGTCCGCCGTTTCCGCAGACGCGGGTACCACCGGCCGGGGGCGGCCGGGAGAGGCGCGGGCCCGCAGGCCCGCCCCCACCGCCCCGCGGGCCCCGCACCCACCCCCCCCGAACGCCCCCAGACGGAGTGCGGGCGCCCGCGCCGCC